>CAYRLR010000335.1:0-3982 GCA_964424975.1 uncultured Anderseniella sp. | reverse complement strand
CTCCGCTGGAAGCCGCTGCAGAACTTGAGCGCCTGGCTGCCGGGATAGCGAGCCATGACGAAGCCTACTATCGCGAGGACCAGCCTGAAATCACCGATGCGGACTATGACGCCCTGCGTCGCCGCAATGACGAGATAGAAGCTGTTTTTCCCGAGCTGGTGCTGGCGGAGTCTCCTTCCAGGCGTATTGGCGCTGCGCCATCGGAGAAATTCGGCAAGGTTCGCCATGCCGTCTCCATGCTGTCGCTCGGCAATGCCTTTGCGGATGCCGATGTGCATGAATTTGTTGCCCGCATTCGCCGTTTCCTGAAGCTGCCTGATGACGAGATGCTTGAGATTACTGCCGAGCCAAAGATCGACGGCCTGTCAGTTTCGCTGCGCTATGTAGACGGTAAACTGGTCCAGGCGGCCACGCGGGGGGATGGGCAGGAAGGCGAAAATGTTACCCGAAACGTCGAAACGATCCGCGACATTCCCCGCAAGGTAACGCAAGCCGACTTTCCTGACGTGTTTGAAGTGCGTGGCGAAATCTACATGTCCCACGAGGACTTCGCGCAACTCAACGAGGTGCAGAGCCAGGCAAACGCCAAGGCTTTTGCCAATCCGCGCAATGCAGCTGCTGGTTCCCTGCGGCAACTGGATGCGGCCGTCACCGCCTCACGGTCATTGCGGTTTTTTGCCTATGCGTGGGGACAGGTCAGTGAACTGCCGTCAACAACCCAGAATGGCGTTCTGGAGGCATTCGAACGCTGGAGGTTTCCGGTCAATCCGCTGACGAAAGTCTGTATTTCGGTCGAGGAGCTGTTGGCTCATTATCACCTGATCGAGGAGCAACGTGCCTTGCTGGGCTACGATATTGACGGCGTGGTCTACAAGGTGAACCGGCTCGATCTGCAGGAACGGCTGGGCTTTGTGTCACGCTCTCCGCGCTGGGCAATCGCTCACAAGTTTGCCGCCGAGAAGGCCACGACTGTTCTCGAAGGTATCGATATTCAGGTAGGCCGGACCGGTGCGCTGACGCCGGTTGCACGGTTGAAGCCCGTCACGGTTGGCGGCGTGGTGGTGTCCAACGCCACCTTGCACAATGAAGACGAGATCGTGCGCAAGGACATTCGTATCGGTGACACGGTGACGATCCAGCGGGCAGGCGACGTGATTCCGCAGGTGCTGGGGCATCTGCCGGACAAGCGGCCTGCGGATGCTGTTGAGTACGTGTTTCCGACAACCTGTCCCGCATGTGGCTCCCACGCGGTACGCGAGGTCAATGCAAAGACCGGCAAGATGGATGTCGTGCGCCGCTGCACCGGTGGCCTGATCTGCCCGGCACAGCGTGTCGAGCGGCTCAAGCATTTCGTGTCGCGCAACGCATTCGACATTGAAGGCATGGGCGACAAGGTCATCCAGGAATTCTACGATGATGGTCTGATAAAGTCGCCGCAGGACATCTTCAGGCTCAAAGCCGACGATGAAGGCTCACTGAAGAAACTGAAAGACCGTGAAGGCTGGGGCGGCACGTCGGCCAACAAGCTGTTTGCCGCCATTGACGAGCGCCGCACGATCGGCCTGGACCGTTTCATCTTTTCGCTCGGCATTCGCCATGTGGGAGAGACCACCGCGCGGACCCTGGCACGCTCCTACCGTACGGCGGCGCAGTTTCTGGACGCCATGACAGCGGCGCAGGATCATGCTTCGGAGGCCTATGCCGACCTGGTGAACATTGACGGTATCGGTGATGTGGTGGCGCACGCAGTGGCGGAGTTTTTTACCGAGCCGCACAATCTGTCCGTGGTCAAGGAACTGCTTGATGATCATCTCGACATTCAGCCTCTGGAGGCCGTCGATACCGGTTCGCCGGTATCAGGCATGACGATCGTGTTCACAGGTGCCCTGGAGCGCATGACACGCGATGAAGCCAAGGCCATGGCGGAAAGGCTCGGCGCCAAGGTGGCTGGCTCGGTGTCGAAGAAAACCAGCCTTGTGGTGGCCGGTCCGGGTGCCGGCTCAAAACTGAAGAAGGCAAGCGAACTCGGTGTTGAGGTTATCTCCGAGGATGACTGGTTCGTTCGGGTAGGGGCCTGACCAGCCAACCGGTGCATGTTGCGCCAACGGACATTGACCAATAGGCTGCATGGATTACGGCAAGGGTGTTCGGGAAGGTCACATGCTGACACGGGACCAGATCAGATTCTTCGATGAAAACGGTTATCTGGTCGTCGAGGATGTGCTTGACCAAAGCAGGGTCATCAACCCGATCAAGGCTGAATATTCAACTCTGCTCGACGACCTTTACGAAACCTGGTTTACACAAGGGGCGGTGGCGGTTGCGCCGCAAGGCCTGTCGTTTGATGACAAGCTGCTGATTGCCTACGAGGCGAGATGCGACTGGTTTCAGCCAATGGATATTTCACTGCCCGGTGACCGGGTCCGGGGCGATACGCCTATGCATTTCGGTCCGGCGGTGTTCGGTCTGGTTACCTGTGAGCGGCTTCTCGACATGGTGGAAGATCTGATCGGGCCTGAAATCACCTCGAACCCCATTCAGCATGTGCGTATAAAACCACCCGCAACAAACCTGCAGTCTGATGAAATCAGGGCGCATATAACCTCAACTGACTGGCATCAGGATCGTGGCGTGACGCTGAGTGAAGCCGACAATACGACGATGATCACCGTGTGGTGCGCGATTTCGGATGCAACGGTCGACAATGGTTGCCTGCAGGTGATCCCGGGCGTCCATCGTGACGGCATGAAAACACACTGCCCAAAGGTGCAGACCGCAATCGCCGATGGTCAGGTTGATTTGTCTAGGGCAGTGCCGCTGCCCGTCAGATCCGGTGGGGCCGTGATTTTTCACCCGCTGACGCCGCACGCTTCGCTGGCCAATCAGTCCGACGGTATTCGATGGTCATTCGATCTGCGCTTCAACGTTACAGGCCAGCCGACCGGCCGTTCGCATTTTCCGGACTTTGTGGCCCGCAGCCGGCGCGACCCTGATAGCGTATTGACCAGTGCGAATGAGTGGCTGGCCATGTGGAAAGCGGCCCGCGCAAGGCTGGCTAGGCAACCGCACATCAACATTCATCGCTGGGACGGGGACTCTCCGCTGTGTGCCTGAATTGAGCTTTGCGCATCCGGATTCGCCGAGGAGAATTGTCAGGAAGGGTAGAACCGTGTTATATTGAATGAACGTTCAATATAAAAAGGCTGTTACCGATGACCCGTATGGAGCGCTTTACTGCAGCGTCGCCGATTCTCGACAAGTCCCAAATCGATGATGTTCCTGAAACATGGGATCGCAGCGGGTTACCTGCCTGGGCCTATACCAGTGAGGAACAACTCGAACTGGAACGCACGGTGCTGTTTCGCCGTCACTGGCAGGTGGCTGGCCATGTCAGCGATGCGCCCGAACCCGGCAATTACTTCTGCTTCGACGTAGCAGGTGAGCGCGCAATCATCGTGCGCGGCAAGGATAACCAGATACGGGTTTTCCATAATGTCTGCCGCCACCGCGGATCGCGAGTGGTGGTCAGTGAGACCGGCACGTGTGGCTCGGCAATGGTGTGTCCGTTTCACGGCTGGTCGTTCAACCTTGACGGAACCCTGCGAACCGTGTCGCAACCGAAGTCGGTGCCCGAGTTAGACCCGATTGAAAATGGTCTCGTGCCGGTGGAATTTGAAATCTGGCATGGTTTCGTATTCGTCAGATTCCAGCCGGGTCCGCAACCTGCGGTCAAGGAAATCCTGGCCCGCCATGAAGCCGAGGTTGCACTCTATCGATCCGCCGAGGCCGAACCGGTGGGGCCAGGCTTCTGGTCGCAGGAAATAGGGGCCAACTGGAAATGCGTCCGCGATGTCGACAATGAGGGGTATCACGTACCCATGGCTCATCCCGGTTTGCAGGATCTGTATGGCTACAACTACTTCGACGAACACTGGAAAGACGGAACCACGGTACTCCAAAACGGCAAAGTGCATTTTTGTGA
>CAYRLR010000334.1:0-4000 GCA_964424975.1 uncultured Anderseniella sp. | reverse complement strand
TTGAGGCCGAAATGGTCGTACCAGCGGATCATCTCCTGGTAGAGATCGGTCTGGTCGCGCTCCAGGTGGGTCGACGCGTGCAGCGACACGCCCGATTTGGAAATGGCCGGATCGAAAGCCGCCATGAAGGCGCGCGTCGCGTTTGCCGGTGGAGCCGGCACCAGCGTTTCATCCAGCACGTCTGCACCGCCGGTCGCCGAGCGGAAGGCGGACGCAAAGCCGCCATAGACGGTCGAGCGTTCAAGCGGCGTCATTGTTGCCTGCAGCGTCTGCAAACCCAACCGCCTACGCCAACGCCTGCTTTACTCCAGACCTGTCCCGTCTCCCGACCTTCCAGGATGCCGCTGAAATGCGGTGACGGCCAGGCCGCCGAGAATGAGGACGAGGGCTACGCCGAGGGCGCTGCTCATCTGGGCATCCAGCCAGACAACCGAGATTGTCATCGTGGTGACCGGGCTGAGCGCGAGGAAGGCGGTTACGATGCCGGCAGGTGCATTGGTGAGCGCGTAGAGCCACATCAGGTAGCCGATGCCGCTGGACAGGCCGACGAAACCGATCAGCGCCATGGTTGCGGCAGACCAGTCGGCCATGGCCACGCCATGGGTCTCCAGCAGGCCAAGCACGCCGAGCGGCGCGAGGGATGCGACCATGGCGATCACGCTCACGCGGGCAACGCCATAGCGGCGCAGATAGGGGCGATACAGGCTGGAACAGACCGCGCCGGTCAGCGTGGCCAGTGCGGCGCAGCCGAGTCCTGTCAGGTCGGATGCCGCCAGCGCGCCCGACAGGGCGTCTGCGCCCACCAGCACGCCAACCCCGATCACGGACAGGGCAATGGCGATGAAGGTTCGAGGGGTGATGGCCTCGCGCGCCATGGCCCAGCCGACCGCGAGGGTGACAATGGGCAGCGTGGCAAACACCAGCGACACCCGGGCGGAACTGGAATACAGCACGGCAATGTTCAGCAGCGCGACCAGCACGCCGAACTGTCCGATGCCGATCAGGGCCACCGGCAGCAGATCCGATTTCCGGAAGGCAGGCCCTGCGGCGCGCAGGCCAAACGGCAACAGGAACACCAGCGCGATGGCGTAGCGGAGAAATCCCAGCCGCCCGGCGCCCACGTCTGCCACAATCGCCTCGCTTGCCACCAGTGCCGCACCCACCTGCACGCCTGTCATCGCCGCCGCCAGCAGCGCCAGCCTCACAGCGCGCGCGCCCAGACCTGGCCGACCAGGTGCTTGCCGAAACTGTGATGGGTGTTCTCCTCGATCAGCTCGAAGCCCGCCGCTTCGTAGATACGCCGCGCCGAGACCAGCACATCATTGGTCCACAGCACCATGCGCGTGTATCCCTTTGCCTGCGCAAAGCGAATGCACTCGTCCACCAGCCGCCGCCCAAGCCCGAGGCCGCGCGCTGCTGCATCGACATACAGAAGCCGCAGCCTGGCAGTGTCATCGTCCTGGCGCACAATGAACACCGACCCGACCACCTCTCCCTCCAGTTCGGCAATCCAGCATCGCTCCCTGCCCGGCACGAAATTGTTGACAAACTCGCCGACGATGCCGGCCACCAACGCCTCGAAGGTCCAGTCCCAGCCGTATTCCTGCGTATAGATCCTGGCCTGTTTATGGATGATCCAGCCGAGGTCGCCCGGTTCCGGATCGCGCAGAATGAAGGTCCTGTCGTCCGCGTTGTCGGCCAGCAAGCGGCGAATGCGGTTCATGGCGCCGACAAGCTGGCGTCTTTCCACTTCACCCAGCGGCGCCAGCAGGGCCGCGACCTCAGCCGCCGATGCCGCGTTCAGGCCGTTGAACACCGCGCGGCCCCGGTCGGTCAAGGTGAGCGCCAGCCGCTTTGCATTGCCGGCAGACGGTGTGCGCGCAACCAGGCCGTCGGCCTCAAGACCTGACACCGTGCGTGAGAGATAGCCGGTGTCCATGCGCAGTATCTCACCCAGTTCCCGTGCCGAGGGCGCAGCGCCGGGCCGCGCATTGGCAATCTCGTAGAGAATGCGAAGCTGCGGTAAAGAGTAGTCGGACGCCAGCAGACGCTCATTCAGGGCACCGACCAGACGGGTGTGAAACCGGTTGAACTGACGCACCGCCTGGATGTCGCCGGCAGAGGCTGGGTTTTCGGACTGATGGTTCATATTGACGAAATACCTTGTATGTTGATTATGTCAACATATGTGACAACAGGCAGCAAGGCAATCACTGACGCGGCTTGTTGCTCAAGTGATGCTCACCGGTCACAAGGGTGACGAGCGCCACGGGCGTTCAGTCTGCAAGCTACCCGGCAGCTTGCCCACATGACATCTCCTGCCCGACCTTCGTCATCCGCATGAAAACGGGGATCCATTGCCAGCACCGACACTGTGCCCGCTGATGGATGGATTCCCGCTTTCGCGGGAAAGACGAGGAAAGAGAAATAACGAGGAACGAAAGTCATTCAGGTACAGAGAACGGCCCGCCGGAGGCGGATAAGCTGTTCGACCAGAGTAGACAAAACAGCCCGCCGGAGGCGGACAGGCTATTCGATCGGAAATTGTTTCATCTGCAAGGCAGCCGGCAAATCTCCCACAGGATATTTCCTGCCCGCGCGCAGGCGCAAACCGGCAAACTTACGCCTTCAGCCTTTCAGCGCTGCCAACTCATCCTCCAGAAACGCCTTCAGGGCGCGCGGCAGTTCGTGGTAGCGCGGCTCGTCGGTTTCGAGCTTGGCGATGATCACTTCAACCAGCGGCAATGCGTGCCGGGTGATGAAATCAACCTGGGCGCTGTGCAGGCTGGTCACGGCAGCAGCGTCTGCTGCGTTGGCGTGTTCCTGGGCGGTCACGAACTGCAGGAATTCCAGCATGATCGACAAATGGTCCGGCAGTTCGCCGCCGTCGCGGCGCTTGAGGCCGAAATGGTCGTACCAGCGGATCATCTCCTGGTAGAGATCGGTCTGGTCGCGCTCCAGGTGGGTCGACGCGTGCAGCGACACGCCCGATTTGGAAATGGCCGGATCGAAAGCCGCCATGAAGGCGCGCGTCGCGTTTGCCGGTGGAGCCGGCACCAGCGTTTCATCCAGCACGTCTGCACCGCCGGTCGCCGAGCGGAAGGCGGACGCAAAGCCGCCATAGACGGTCGAGCGTTCAAGCGGCGTCATTGGTGCTTGCAGCTTCGGCACCGTCACCAGCATCGGCAGACGTGCGCGGGCCGGAAATGCGGGTGATCTCTATGCGGGTATCGCGGTCGAAACTGTTGGGCTGGCCTTCCAGCATGCCGACTTTCAGATGCGCGTGATCACCGGCCAGTTCGACCGGGTTGATGGGCGATGGCGACACGTGGCGCGGCGAACCCTTGCCGGAAAACTGGTAGTTCTCCCAGGCGTGATACATGAACACCTGTCCGGGGCGCATGGCGTGGGTGACCTTCACGCGCACCTCGAACTCACCGACATCATTGTGGCAGCGCACCCAGTCACCATCTTCAACGTCGCGCATGGCGGCGTCCTTGATGCCGATCATGATATAGGGCTGGCCGCGGTTGAGCCGGTTCATCAGCCGGTTGTCCTGCCACACGCCGTGAATCGACCAGCGGGTGTGCCCGCCGGTCATCATCAGCGGATATTCACCCCCCATCTTGGGCGGTTCCTTGAAGGTGGGCAGCTGCTCGTCGTGTTCCAGATACAGGTCATGGTCGAGATAGAACTGGATGCGCCTGGACTGGGTCGGGTACACCAGCTTGTCGTGGATATGATAGGTCAGCGGAATGAACGCCTTGCCCTCTTCCAGCTTGCCGGCATTGCCGATGGCGAGCGGTGAAATGCCGATGGAGTTGTAACGCGCATAGCCCTTCTCCTTCTGCTCTTCCCACGACACGTGCGACAGGTTGCTGGACGCATCGATGATGGCGCCGGCCGCCTTTTCGCTGTCATCTTCCAGGAAGCGGCCGTCCATGGTCATGTGTTAATATAGTTTGTATTTGTGTAGTGTATTGAATTTTTGTGTTTAGTT
>CAYRLR010000333.1:0-4004 GCA_964424975.1 uncultured Anderseniella sp. | reverse complement strand
GACCGCACGCAGCATGTAAGAATTTTCACCAGCAACATCATTGAGGGAAAGGCCGTTTGAATCTGCAGGTGATCAGCCCTTTCCGCCGGCACCATTGCCGCCACCGTTACCCCCACCATTGCCGCCACCGCCGCCGGTGTGACCCGTGTCGGAAAAATCCTTGCGACCGGTGAAGTTCTGCAGCTTGCCGGGGCGGGCATTTGCCTTGCGAGGCACGGAATTCGGCCGTTTGTACTTGCGTTCACGCAAATCCCCGGTGCAGGCATATTGAGCGCGTTCTGTCTCGAAAATCCGGCCATGCAGGCCATTGCACATCTGCTTGGCCTCACGGAATGAAACCTCGTAACCGAAGTATACCGTTTCCGCCTTGGCGGTCGTTGCAAGGCTGCCGGCGATCAGAACACTGGCGACAGTGCCTGCGGCCAGTAACATTATGGTTCTGGCTGTCTTGGTAATCTGGGACATTGTGGTTTCCTCGTTGTTGTTTTTGTGCACGTTCAACGACACCGTCACGTGCTTGCTTGAGGACAACACTGTCACAGACACGATGACTGGAACCTGATCGGTTCGTTCATCTGTCATTCAGGAAAATTTGGGAACTGAACCGTCGCGCCCGCAGGCTCACTGCCAGTATGCAGATGCCAGCGTCACATACGCCTTGGTGTTGCGCGTCAGGTGGGTTGTATCGATATCGCGATACGTAGCATGCACCATGGCATTCATGTTTTCTGCGCGCCCGATGCCTTCGGGATAGCCGTCAAACACGTCAAAAATACTTTTCTTCTGTGCATCAACAGCAATAAGGGCCGCAAAGCTGCGCGGCGCTTCGCGAGGATCGTATCCGGCGGCGGCAAAATACCGGAATCCAAGCAAGTCTGCTTCTTGCTCCTGGGCCCGCGTGTAACTGCTCAAGCTTGTATCAGCCAGAGCCTTCACGCCCGTGCTCAACCACGGAACACCAAGCCCGTCGTCAAAAATCCGCTTACCAAAAGCCGTTACCCGCTTGCTCAGCGATTGCCCGTCATGCCCCTTTACCACGTGGCTTGCACGATTGTGTGCCATCTCATGGGCCAGCACCATTGCCATCTGACCCTCGGTGCGCAGCTTGGTCACGATCCCGGTCGTCACGAATATGTGGCCACCACCCGGCGTGAATGCATTGGCATGCGGGCTGTCCACCAGGTAAACCTTGTAAAACAAACCTGACGCACCGTGCTGCGGCGTATTTTTCAGCCGGGTCACGATTTTATCCAGATACTCTTCAAGCTGCGTATCATTGGACCGCTTCATCACACCGAGTGCGCGCCGGGCAAGATCATTGCCGATACGTTGCTGGCGGTTGAAGGCTGACGCACCTGCCGGAGATACCGACACACCCGATGGTCGATTGTCGGCACTGACAGGCATGTCGGAATCAGCTGCATCCAGTTGCGCCAGCAACTTGCCTTCAGCACATGCCGACACGGCCAAGGCAACCCCCAGCAGCAGGACGGTTTTAAGTGTTGAACATCTTGTCACGTTGCCACGCCGTTGCGCCTGTAAAGTCTGTGAATGCCATCCACAAAGCGCGAGCATAGCGCCCATCTTGGAAAGCCTCAAGCAAACTTCTTGCTGAAAAACGATTCGTGAACAACTCTTCAGGACACCGATCATTGATCCATGGCTACTCACACCATTGCTGGATGACCTCAACTAACCCTGTGTAACTGTCATAATACGGTGCAAATGATCACCGTTGCGCTGGTTCGTGGCGACAATCCGCAACGCGTCGCGCTCCAGCAACACAAAAATGTTACATTTTTGATGCCTTTTGTTGAACCCACGCGGCTCGCCCATGCGTAAGCTGGCATGTATGATTTTCGGCAACGGATGTCGTCCAAACCCCGGTTGCCCGCTCAATGAGGAATACTGATCATGAAATCCATCCCCCTGGCCCTGGCAGCAGTTGTTTTCGCCGGCTCATCGCTGACGGCGGCCCATGCCGCCGGCTCCGACACTTCAACTTCAACCCCGACCTGCAAGAGTGGCTGGGTCTATTCCACCAGCAAGAAGAAGTGCGTGAGGCAGACGTCTGAAGTCGTACCGGACAAATCACTGAAAGCCCAGGGATGGGCACTGGCCCGCGCCGGCCAGTATGACAGCGCTGTCGAACTGTTCCGCCTGGTTGCCGACAAACGCGACCCTGAAGCGCTCAACGGTCTTGGCTATTCCCACCGCAAGATGGGCCTGGTCGACCAGGGCATCGCATTCTACCAGCAGGCCCTGGCTGTCAATCCCGACTACATTCTGGCCCGCGAGTATCTCGGCGAAGGTTACGTCAAGCTGGGCAAGATGGCACTTGCGCGCGAACAGCTGTCGGAAATCGGCACCCGCTGTGGCACCGCGTGCGAAGAATACCTGCTGCTGGCCCAGGCTATCGACACCGGCAAACCGATTTACTGATCTGTGGGATCATCGACGCCACGGCCAACACCGGGCCGTGGCGGTTCCTGCCCGGAACAACCGGTCAGACCCCGTGAGAGTTGCCACAAATCTGGCGTAAAACCACCGCGATCCCGCTGCAAACACCGGCTAGATGTAAATCAAACCTTAACTATGAACCGGTATGCTGCCGGACATGAACCAGATCCCTTTGAAAGCAATAATTCAACCCATGAACGACCGACCGATATCTCGCCGCAAGCTTCTGGTTGGCGCAGGCACGGCAGTCCTGTCTGCTGCATTGGCCGGTCGTGCTCATGCCGACCCCTTTAACATTGACACCATTTCCAACTGGCTGAAACTCAATGGTGGCTATGATGGTGCCTCGCGGCGCGGCGATGTCACGGGCTCAATCTCGCCAACCAACGCACCGGTAGAACCGCAACCGCAATATCAGCCGGCCCCGGATGCCGGCGAACCACAGCAGATGCCAGGTGAACGGCCGCCACTGGAGTCGCCGATTGACTATCCGATCGAGCAGGTCAGCCAGGCCAGTATCAAGCCGCAGTTCCGTCGTCAGCTTGTCGAGTATACCGGTCGTGAATGGCCCGGCACCATCGTCGTGGATACCCGCAGCCGACATTTATACCATGTTCGCGAAGGCGGCATGGCGACGCGGTATGGTATCGGCGTCGGACGGGCGGGTTTCACCTGGGCAGGCGAAGCCTATGTTGCCCGCAAGGCACGCTGGCCGCGCTGGACACCACCGGTAGAAATGGTGTCGCGTGACCCCAAGGCAGCCAAGTGGGCGCTCGGCATGCCGGGCGGGCCGGAAAATCCGCTTGGTGCCCGCGCGCTTTATCTGTTCGATCTGAACGGTCGTGACACGCTGTACCGCATCCACGGAACCAATGATCCCTCGTCGATCGGCAAGAACCTGTCGTCGGGCTGCATTCGCATGCTGAACCAGGACATTGCCGAGCTTCACCTGCGGGTCACGCTCAAGTCGCGTGTCGTGGTGCTGACTCACAATGCAGGCTGACCAGCCACCGGTTTCTTGCGCTTGTGATTGACCAGCACTATGCCGGCGCACACCAGCGCCAGCGCCCCGATGAAGTCCGGGGTAATTGTCTCGCTGAGTATCAACCAGCCGAACATCACCCCGAACAGCGGGGTGAGGAATCCGAATGACGCCATGTCTGAGGCCGGGTAGATTGCCAGCACGCGGAACCACATCAGAAAACCGAAGCTCACCACCACCAGAACCTGGAACGCGAACAAGCCGGCGATTTGCGGCGTGAACTCGCGCACCAGATCGCCGAACATCAGGGCAAGCGGCAGCATGATCGCGCTGGACACCGCCAGTTGATAGACCAGTTGCATTTCAGGCGAGGATTTCGACAGCGCAGTCGTGCGTGCCAGCAGGGCGATACCGGCCCAGCACAGCGCCGCAGCAAGGCACATCAAGTCGCCCAGCAGGGCGAATTCGGTTGCAGGATGATCATTGTGCACCAGTGCCCAGACGACACCGGCAACAGCCATCAGCAAGCCCAGCACCCGCAGCGGCGTCAACCGCTCGCCGG
>CAYRLR010000332.1:0-4008 GCA_964424975.1 uncultured Anderseniella sp. | reverse complement strand
CTGACCTGCTCCGCGGTCGAAATGGGCGCCAAGGGCGGCCTTGGCGTCGAGCTGAACCTCAATGCCGTGCCGTGCCGCGAAGACGGTATGACACCGTACGAGATGATGCTGTCGGAAAGCCAAGAGCGCATGCTCATGGTGCTGCGCCCGGAACAGGAAAAGCAGGCAGAAGCCATATTCCACAAGTGGGGACTGGACTTCGCCATTGTCGGCAAGACCACCGATGATCTGCGCTTCCGCTGCATGTGGAATGATGCGGAAGTCGCCAACCTGCCGATCCGGGACCTGGGCGATGAAGCCCCTGAATATGACCGGCCCTGGATCGAACCAAAGATACCTGCCGCGCTTTCCATCGACGACATCCCTGCCCCGAACGACCTGGCCGAAGCTGTCATCAAGCTGATGGGATCGCCGGACATGGCGTCGCGCCGCTGGGTCTGGGAACAGTACGATCACCTTATCCAGTCCAACACCGCCCAGTTACCTGGCGGCGATGCGGCCGTGGTTCGCGTCAACGATGCCGGCAAGGCCGTAGCGATTTGCACGGATGTGACACCACGCTATGTGGAAGCCGATCCGTTCGAGGGCGGCAAGCAGGCCGTGGCGGAAGTCTGGCGCAACCTGACGGCCGTGGGCGCAGACCCCATTGCCATAACCGACAATCTGAATTTCGGCAATCCCGAAAAACCGGAAATCATGGGGTCCTTCGTCAAGGCCGTGCAAGGCATTGGCGCAGCCTGCACCGCGCTGAATTTCCCTGTCGTGTCCGGCAATGTGTCGCTTTACAACGAAACCCATGGCAAGGGCATCTTGCCGACCCCTGCCATAGGCGGAGTCGGTTTGCTGCCCAATGTCTCGCAAATGGCGACCCTGGCTTTCAAGAACGAGGGCGATGCGATCATCCTCATCGGCGGTCATGGTACTCATCTGGGTCAATCCATGTACCTGCGCGAGATATTGGGCCGTGAAGAAGGCACACCGCCGCCGGTGGATCTTGAACAGGAAAAGGCCAACGGCGATTTCGTGCGAATGAAAATCCGAAAAGGGCTCACCACGGCGGTGCACGACATTTCCGATGGCGGGCTGGTGGCGGCACTGGCCGACATGGCATTGGCGTCCGGAACCGGTTGCAAGATCGAGCTCCCCCGCAATGTCAAACCCCATGCAGCCCTGTTCGCTGAAGATCAGGCACGCTATGTGCTGACCTGCAGACCCATGGACGCCCATGGTCTGATCGGGGCAGCCGAAGATTCCGGAATTTCCGCGTCGCGCATCGGAACGGTGACCGGCTCAGGCTTGATTGTCATGGGCGAAGCCTCCATATCTCTCAACAGGTTGCGCAAGGCTCATGAAGACTGGTTCCCTGACTATATGAGCACAGCAGCCGAAGTCGCCTAGGGCGACATATCCAGAGGATACGACCAATGCCGATGCCTGCCGAAGAAATCACTGCCATGATCAAGGATGCCATTCCGGATGCGCGGATCGAACTGACGGATATGGCCGGAGACAACGATCACTGGTCAGCGACTATCGTGTCAGAGGAGTTTCGCGGCAAACCCAAAGTGCGCCAGCATCAGATGGTTTATGCGGCACTGAAGGGCAAAATGGGTGGCGAACTGCATGCCCTTGCGCTGACAACCAGCGCCCCTGACTAGATATTGCAAAGAGTTTACTTCCCTTGCTTTCACGAAAGCTGGTAACCGCTGGTCGGGAAGTGTAAGATTGACCGAACAAATTTACCCGGGCTCAGGGCTCCGGAGACATGGAGATCAAAATGACCAACCCAATCAATGAGTGGATCGGCAACGCCGTAAAAAGCAACGACGTCGTGCTTTTCATGAAGGGCACCCCTGATCAGCCGCAGTGCGGTTTTTCCGGGCGCGTTGTCAAAATGCTTGATTATCTTGGCGTGCACTATGCCGGTGTCAACGTGCTGCAGTCAGATGACCTGCGCGACGGCATCAAGCAATTTTCCGACTGGCCAACCATCCCGCAGCTCTACGTGAAGGGCGAGTTTGTCGGCGGCTGTGACATCATCACCGAAATGTTCCAGAACGGCGAACTGAAAGACACGTTCACCACTGGCGGTATTGAAGTCAACGAAGCCAACGCTACTGCGTGACCTGTTGGCAGGCTTTCACTACTGAACTGAATTAGAGGCTCCCGTGCCATGCATCGGGAGCCTTTTTGATTTTTGTCAAAACATCGCCATAAGTGTGGCGCTAACTTTCCTTCTCGAGGGGCAAACTCGAAAGGAAGTGACATGACAGGACTCAATCTCAAGTCATTCGCATTTGCAGGGATTCTGGCCGCCGGCTCGTTGTTGATGGCAGTCTCCGGAGCATCGGCCACCCCTGCTGCAGGCAGCATTGCCGGCAGCGGTGTCTCCGATATCATCCGGGAAGCATCCCAGGTAACCCAGGTACGCCGCCGCGGAGGGCATCGCCGGCACCGGCATCGGCATGGCAGACGCTTCCGGCGTGGCTACTATGGCGGTCCGTATATCGGGTTCGGCGCGCCCTACTATTACGGCGGATACCCGTATGGATACTACAGGCCGCGTGTGCGCCGCTCCTATCGCGGCAGTCGCTCCTGCCGTCGAGCACACAGCGCCTGTGTCCGCAGATGGGGCTATGGCGGCGGTAATTATGCCGGCTGCATGAGATATGAAGGATGCCGTCCGAGATAACCGGATACCGGCTTCTCACCAACATTAATAAAGGCCTCCAGATCATTGATCCGGGGGCCTTTCCAGCAATAAAGCATGTGCTTCCATCCGCGTGACAGGGTCTTGCGCTAGAGCATCTTTATCCATCCACATGGATGGATGTCGCTCTAGCAGAATGACAGGAAGGCGCCCGCCGTGCCCTGCGTGCAACTGTCGGCAAAATGCGCCCGGTCATATGTCCTGATACTGGTACCTTCAGGTTCGCCAAAATATACCCGGATACCCGTCATGACAGTGTGGGTATCAACCTTTTCGTCATCGAATTCATCAAGATCAATCGCACCATCCCAGCGAACGAAGTATCCGAAGTTTGAACCGTCAGGCTTGTATTCAGCCAGGAAACGACCGTAGAAGGTGTCTACACTATCGGAAAAACCAGGTTCACTGAGGCTTGCGTGAACAATGCCGCCATGGCCTTCCAGCTTCAGATTGTCATTAACGTAAAATCTCGCGAGACCCTTGGCATAATGAATATTGGTATCGAAACCCGGTGAGTCGAAAGTCTCGACAACGCCGCCCGCTGCTCCGATGCTGAAGCGATCCAGAAACAGTTCACCCACGCCGCCAACACGCCAGAAGTTCCCCATTTCAAAAGCTGTTCCCACCCCGGAATCACCAGTGGCGGAAACATGGGCCGCCAGCATGCCCTGGTCCGGGTCACGCCACCCCAGCAGGGCGCCGAAGACTCCCTGTTTCACAAACGCCTCTTCTTTCGAGAAGCCAAAGGTTCCATCAAGCTGGACGAAAAACTGGTCGGCGCGGAACGCAGCCGACAGCGTGGTATTCGCGATGCCGCCATCGAAGCTCTCATCCGGTTCGCCTTCCGGTTTGAACGTCACACTTGTGTAGCCGGCACCACCTTCAAGGCGGAACGCCCAGTCGCCATACGGCGATACAGGAGCATAATCCGCCGCCTGCACACCGGAAACGAACGCTGTCAACGCAGTCATAGTCACTGCACCAGTCTTCAAGAGTCTGTAAATAATGGTCCCGCTCCCGCCGATTTTCCCAAGCGCTGAACGCTACAGGTCCGACCGAGCGATGTCCATGGCACCAGTTGCAAAGCGATTTACGACATCGCCAACGCGCAATGTCGCAATCGGCACAATTGCCGCAGGAAATCCATGATTGCGCCATACTCGACAGTGCATTCAGTCCAACAAAAAACAAATCAGAAGATCATATGAACTCCCAGATGAGGCGTTGAAGCGACTATCTCATCAAGCAAGATAACCCCCATCATGGTGATGGTCTTATCTATTCTCGGAGAGTGAAAT
>CAYRLR010000331.1:0-4009 GCA_964424975.1 uncultured Anderseniella sp. | reverse complement strand
GGAGAGCTTTTCCGGCTATGGCGAAAACTCGCCGGCGCTGGAACCTGATCTCAGGGCCTGGCAGGCCAATATCGCATGGGCCGACCACCTGCTGTTCGTGCATCCGTACTGGTGGGGTGCCATGCCAACCAAGGCCAAGGCGGTGCTGGATCGTGCGCTGGAGCCCGGATTTGGCTTCAAGTATCACTCACGGGGCATGCGCTGGGACAAGTTGCTCAAGGGCAAGTCCGGCGATGCGATCATCACGTCGGATACGCCGCCCCTGATCGATGCATTGCTTTACAGGAAACCGGCGCGCCGCGTGATGAAAAACCAGGTGTTCGGGTTTTGCGGCGTCAAGACCCGTAGCGTCGTTCAGTTCGGATCCGTCAAGACGGCCAGTGAAACGAAAATCAACGGCTGGATTGCGCGGGCCGGGCGGATGGGCGGCACGGCTGCAGCCTGCTGAGACAGTGCATCACTCCCGATGCATCGCAGATGCATCTCGGATGCCGGGAAATTCTGGAGAACCAACATGACATCGCAACTGATACTGATTGCCTGCGCAACCGCAGTTATTATCTGTGGCCTTATAGCAGGTGTGTTTCTGGCGTTTTCGGATTTCGTGATGAAATCTCTTCATGCGGCCCGTACGGCCAGTGGAATCGAGTCCATGCAATTGATCAATCGCAAGGTCTACGGGTCGATTTTCCTGACGCTTCTGATTGCCATGGCCGTGGCCTCCGTGTGCCTTGCCGCGTATGCCAGCTTGCGCATGGCCGGCCTCGAAGCGGTGTGGATCGTCGCGGGATGCGCGCTTTATGCAATCGGCGTTTTCGTCGTGACCATGGTGTTCAATGTGCCGATGAACCAGCGGCTTGACGCCATGAACCACGCCAGTGAGGAGACGGCATCCTACTGGGCAATCTATGCGCGTTCATGGACATCGTGGAATCATGTCAGGACCGTCGCATCTGCCGGTGCTGCGATCTGTTTCCTGATCGGATCCCTGACGCTGAACGCTGGTTGAACAGTTACCTGGTCTGGTCAGGTGCTCAAGCAGGAATACTGCATCGGGCAATAAAAATGCCGGGGTGATGTTGATCACCCCGGCATCCATGTGTGCGTATGATGTTTTTAGTGCTTGAAGCGTTTGATCTCGCCGGACTTCAGGCGAGACATATAGGACTTCATTTCCTTCTTCACGATCGGCATCAGGACGTAGAGCGCCGAGATATTGACCACTGCCATGGCAAAGATTGCCGCGTCAGAGAAGTCGATCACGGGACCCAGGCTGGCCGAGGCGCCGATGACGACGAAGATGCAGAAAATGACCTTGAATACCAGTTCCGTGGTCTTGCCTTCACCGAACAGATACGTCCAGGCTTTCAGACCATAGTATGACCATGAGATCATGGTGGAGAAAGCGAACAGGACAACCGCCACCGCGAGTACATACGGGAACCAGCTGAAGCCGGTTGCAAATGCTGCAGAGGTCAGCGATACGCCGGAAACATCACCTACAGTCTTGATGGAGTTGCCATCAAGTACAAAGTTGCCGGTGGCCGGATCAATGATCAGCAATCCGGAAATCGTGATCACCAGCGCTGTCATGGTGCAGATCACCACTGTGTCGATGAAAGGCTCCAGCAAGGACACCAGTCCTTCGGTGATAGGTTCTTTCGTGCGAACCGCCGAGTGGGCAATTGCTGCAGAACCAACGCCTGCTTCATTGGAGAAAGCCGCGCGCTTGAAGCCCTGGATAAGGGCACCTACGAAGCCACCTGCCACGCCCAGACCGGTAAACGCACCGTCAAAGATCTGGCCGAATGCCCATCCGATCTTGTCAAAATTGATCAGCAGGATAATGAGCGCGGTGCCGACATAAAGCAGCCCCATGAAAGGGACGACCTTTTCCGTCACATTGGCAATCGACTTGATGCCGCCAACAATAACCGCGTACACAACCAGGGCAAATACAATGCCGGTTATCCAGCCGGGAAAATCGCCGAAAATGCCTGCAATCTGAGCGTGGGCCTGATTGGCCTGGAACATGTTGCCGCCGCCAAGTGCGCCAAGAATACAGAATATCGCAAACACCACGGCCAGGATCTTGCCTCCCGGCACGCCACGTTCCGCAAAGCCCTTTGACATGTAGTACATGGGGCCACCCGAAACAGTGCCGTCGGCATATTCATTGCGGTATTTGACGCCGAGGGTGCATTCGGTGAATTTCGACGCCATGCCCAGAAGGCCGGCCAAAATCATCCAGAATGTAGCGCCGGGACCGCCAATGCTGACGGCCACCGCCACACCGGCAATGTTGCCGAGGCCGACTGTGCCGGACAGGGCGGTTGTGAGCGCCTGGAAGTGGCTGACTTCACCGGCATCATTTGGGTCTGAATAGTCCCCCTTGACCAGCTGGATGGAGTGCCGAATGCCTCTGACCTGGATGAACCCGAAGTAAACCGTGAACAATGACGCGGCCACGACAAGCCACATCACGATCCATGGAAAGCTGGTGCCGGGAAACGGCGAGAAAATGAAATTCACAAACGGGCCGGTGATGGTGGCAAAGGTTTCATTTACCGCCTGGTCGATGGTTCTGGCCTCCTGCGCAAACGCAGAGGTTGACCCTGCACTTATAGCCAGGGCTGCTAAGGTAAGTTTTTTCATGAGAGATTTCCTTATCCCACAACCGTGACTGGTACAGATGCCGTCATGACGAGGTTCGCAGTCGAAGTGCCAAATACGCGGCTCGCGAATCCGCCTTCGGATGATCGCGCGACGACGATCTGATCGGCACCTTCGTCTACAGCCACTGCGTTCAGCAGGTCGGCAACGTGGCCGTGCTTGACGATACCGCGTGCGGAGAACCCGTCTTTCTTCAAGGCATCAACTACCGGTGCAACGATGCGACTGCTGGCAGCGGAAATTTCTTCCTCGCGCCGCTTGTGCCGTTCCTCGTTTTCTTCCGGTGTCTGAAAGCTGTAAGGTGACCATTCGATCACGTAAACAGCGATTAACTCGCACTTTCCGATTTGCTTGGCTTGCTTTTTTGCGTAGGCAACGGCTCTTTCCCCTGAGCCGCTCCCATCAAGGCCAATTACTATTTTGGCTGACATCGTACCCTCCGTTTTTGTTTTATGCGCACCCACTAAGGCACATTTTGTCGCAGGCCGAAAGTTCTAATCATCTCTTTCTGTTAGTAATGATTGCTGACGATACAATCAGCCAATGCCCTATACTCGGGCCTGCCGCTTGTAATTGAAGTCGATAAAATCGCTTCTATTTTGCAGATGTTTGCTTAAGCGTGTGCCGATAAGACTGTCTGCACAAAAACAGGGATGCGGTGCAATGTTCAACAATGACAACAAAAGAAACCCCCACGAAGTCAAGCTCTTGCTGAGCGACGGGCGCGCACTGGAGGGCAAACTGATGCTGCCCATGAGCAGCGACATCAGGCGGCTGCTCAGTGGTGACAATCCATTGCTGGAATTCGTGCACGAGGACGGACGGGAATCCCTGATAGCCAAGGCGGCGGTTGTCGAGATCGTGATTTCGGAAAAGGTTGCATCGCAAGCGGCTGCGTAAGTCGAGCGTTAGCCATTTTCAGGTTTATTTTCGCATATCATTTGCAATTTGCTTCACAATCACTCATATACGACCTTGTATAGACCGAACTTGTCTGGTGATGCCTCGATATCCGGTGCGCCGTTTAACCTCGTTATTCCTGACAATGTGAGCAATGTACTGACCCAGCCATCACAAGGTGTGTATGTGCGGGTTTCTCCTTTGAAGGGACAACGACCATGCCAGTAGGCACAGTAAAATTTTTCAACACCACCAAAGGCTTCGGCTTTATTGAACCAGAAGATGGTTCCAAGGACGCTTTTGTTCATATCTCCGCCGTTGAACGCGCCGGTATGGGCACCTTGAACGAAGGCCAGAAGGTCAAGTTTGAACTGGTTACAGACCAGCGCAGCGGCAAGATGTCAGCTGACAACCTGGAAGACGCTTCTTAATCCAG
>CAYRLR010000330.1:0-4013 GCA_964424975.1 uncultured Anderseniella sp. | reverse complement strand
AGCGCGAAGGCGATGACAGCGAAGCCATAACCAAGATGTTCACACCGGAATTTCGCAATCGTCTTGATGCGATTATCGGATTCGGGCATTTGCCGCAGGACGTCGTGCGCATGGTGGTGCAGAAATTCGTGCTGCAACTGGAAGCCCAGCTCGATGAACGCCAGATCAATATTGAACTGTCCGACGAAGCGGCTGACTGGCTTGCCCGCGAAGGCTATGACGAACAGATGGGTGCACGGCCACTATCGCGTGTCATCCAGAAGTACATCAAGCAACCATTGGCTGATGAAGTCCTGTTCGGCAAGTTGATGAAGGGCGGCACGGTAAGCATTCTGCTTGGCAAGGATGAACAGGGTCTTGATGAACTCAAGTTCGAGTTCCTGTCGCGCGATCAGGAAAAGGCGTTGCCAAAGCCGGTTGAGCGGAAGTCTCTGCCCCGCAACAAGAAGGCAGCTGCCAAGAAGGCTTCCAAGTCGTCTCCGGCGTCCAAGGCAGCACCAAGGAAAAAGCGCGGCGACGACAGCGCTTCCGGTCGTACCGAGAAGGTAAAGTAGACTCCCGTCGAACGGACACTCGGTAAACCGAAACGAACTTTGCGCCGGGCCTGAACAGGTCCGGCGTTTTCGCATGCAAACCATGCGGTTGCGCGGGTTGCGGTGAGCCCGTTGCCGGCAGTAGACATGACGCCATGGGGCAAACCGCACAAACCAACAGCGCTGATGACAGCACGACCTACGACTGGAGCGGGATGCTCGGTGGTATTCGGGCCGCTTTTTCCCTCCCCGGTCTGGTCATGGCCTGTTCGTTCATCGGCTTCGGTGCGTTGATCAACGATGTCGGCTTTCCGTTGCTTGCAGGTGTGGCCACCATCCCGCTGATATGGGCGCTTCCGGGGCAGGTGCTTTTTGTAACCATGTGGCAATCCGGCGTGGCGCTGCCCCTGATTGCCGCGGCAGTGTCTCTCACCGCGGTTCGATTGCTTCCCATGACCATAGGCGTGTTGGCACAGGTCCGGTTGAAGCATGCGGCCAGGCCCCCGGAGTTTGTACTTGCCCATTTTACGGCCGTTACCATCTGGGTGATGTCGCTGACCCATCTGCACGATGTCCCGGCGCCGAAACAGTTGCCATGGCTGGTCGGGCTGGGCACAGTCTTGATGGGGATGATGATGCTGGTCGTTCCGCTTGGTTACTACCTGGCACACAGCCTGCCTGCCACGCTGGCCGCAGCGATGGTGTTTTTCACACCTGCATTCTTCATAATATCACTGTTTGGAGGGGCCAAATGGCGCTTCGACTACGCTGCAATCGTGTTTGGTTGCCTGTTGTTACCGGTTGCGCGCATCTACGCACCAGAATTTGATCTGTTGATTGCCGGACTTGGCGGCGGAACGCTTGCCCTTGTTTGTTTCAGACCGCGCCGCAAGGGATTGCTCAAATGAGCCAAACCGCATTGATTATCGCGGCAATGGTCCCGGCCGGGCTTCTTGCCACCTATCTGTGGCGGGCACTGGCGGTGGTGGCAGTCACCCGCATCGACCCGGAAAGCGACTTGCTGTTGTGGGTTCGTGCTGTATCTACGGCACTCGTCGCTGCGCTGGTTGTCCGCATGATCATAGCGCCGTCAGGCATCTTGTCGACCATTGCGATTGAACACCAACTGGCGGCAATAGCGATTGGCATCGCGGTGTTCTACGCCACCGGGCGCTCGACGCAGACCGGCACGTTTGCAACAGTCATTGCACTGGCTCTGTTACATCTGATGCTCGGATAACCCGGAACTGCGTCTATCTGGTCTGATCTGCCAGCACGTTGCGCAACTTGTCTGCCCATTCGGTCAGCTGGTCCTGACCTGCCATCTCGGCGGCGGGTGGACGCAGTTTGACTCCTTCATGGCGTGGAATGACATGAACATGGGTATGAAACACCACTTGTCCACCCGCGCTTTCATTGAACTGCTGGATGGTGATGCCATCGGCGTCAAACGCCTTTAATGCGGCACGCGCCAGTGTCTGCACCGTGGTCATGACTGCGTTGAGGTCATCCGCAGCAATGTCGAGCAGGTTTCGCGAAGCCGCCTTGGGAATGACAAGGCAGTGCCCGTCGGCACGCGGCATGATGTCCATGATCGCGATTGTCTTGTCGTCTTCATAGATCTTGTGGCAGGGCAGTTCACCCCGCAGAATTTTGGCGAACACGTTGCTGTCGTCGTATGCGGTCATTTCGTCGTCCCCGATCTGAAAACAATGTTTATAAGTCCATGACCTAACTCAGAAGTCGAAGACCGCCAACCCTCAATAATCTTCTTCACGATTTCCCGTTTTAAACGGCGAGTGGTGTTGTTCAATCAGCTTGTTGTCACGCGCCACGGACTTGCGTTCCATGTCCAGGTAGTCGGCTACAGCCGAATGCAGGCGAGGGTCCTGTATCATGTGAACAGATCGTGTAGTGACCGGCAGGTAGCCGCGTGCCAGCTTGTGTGGTCCCTGGGCACCGGCTTCAACCCGTTTCAGGCCGCGTAAAATGGCGAACTCGATTGCCGTGTAGTAGCACACTTCGAAATGCAGGAAGTCGTGGTGTTCAATGCATCCCCAGTTGCGGCCATACAGTGCATCACCACCGATAAAGTTGATGGCACCGGCAATCCAGCGGCCATTATTGCGCACCATGACCAGCGCGATGTCGTCGGCCATGCTGTCTCCGACTGATGAGAAGAACTCCCGGGTCAGGTACGGCGTCCCCCATTTGCGGTCGCCGGTGTCGATGTAGAAGTGAAAGAAATGGTCCCAGTGGTCTTCGGTAATCGCCTTGCCGGTCAGAACCTGGATGTCCAGGCCGATCCGGGCCACGGCCTCGCGCTCTTTGCGGATGTTCTTTCGTTTGCGGGAGGAAAGGGCGCCAAGAAACTGATCAAAGGCTGAAAAATCATTATTGTGCCAATGAAACTGGGTGTCATTGCGCTGCAACCATCCCAGTTCACCGAAATCTGTATACTCGTCCTCTTCAACGAACGTCATGTGGGCTGACGAAGCACCGAGTCGCGCCGCCAGTTGATCTGATGCATCTGCCATGGCCGCGCGGCACTGCTTGAGCTGATCCTGCCGCGCGACCAGTACGCGCGGACCGGACGCCGGCGTGAACGGCACGGAAATCTGCAGCTTGGGATAATAATGCCCGCCCGCTCGCTGGATGGCTTCCGCCCAGCCATAGTCGAAGACATACTCGCCCTGGGAATGGTTCTTCAGATAGCACGGCATGACCGCAAGAGTTTCGCCGTCACCGGACTTCAACTGCATGTGCTGGCCCAGCCAGCCGGTTTCAGCGACAGCCGACCCGGACGTTTCCAGTGCCTTCAAAAACGCATGGCGCACAAATGGATTATATGGACGCCACGGCGGATTGGCGCATTTGTCCCATGTGTCAGCATCTATGCCCGCAATGGACTGATGAACTTCAATGGAAAACTGTTGGCTGTCCGGGTTTGTCATTTAATCTGTTTAAGCTAAGTAGCCTTCGAATGTAATCTGATCGCACCACCTTAACGCCTGTGACGCTTCTTGTTCGGAACGGATGGTCCAGCAGATCACCGGCGTGTGTCTGTTTCGATAGCTGCGTGCAACCGGACAGGGCAGCCAGTGCTTGTCCAGTGACAGGAAATCCGGTCGCGTTGCATCCGCGTGGCGAAGTTCCCGCAATGAAAGACGCGCAGAAAGCGGCAGAAAGGCGTATTCCTGCTGTGGCGCACCATCTGCAACAATGCCCCGCACTATACCGGGTGCGTGATGGGCAAGCCAGGCGACCTGGACCGGATCAAACGACATCACCGCGACAGGTCCGGCATAATCAGCCAGACACTGAACCGTCCTTTGTACCAGCCGCGTATCACCGGACCATCCGCTCTTGATCTCGATGATCAGCCCGGTCCGGCCTGCAACGACGTCCAGCAGTTCACCCAGCGTGGGAATCGTGCCGGTGCCATTTGCATAGGCGAACCTGGCCAGTTGGGCTGCCGTG
>CAYRLR010000329.1:0-4015 GCA_964424975.1 uncultured Anderseniella sp. | reverse complement strand
GGTGTCAAAATAACCCGCCGGGCTTTCGGCAAGGAACGCCGCTACCCCATCACCAACGGCTTCCGGGACAAGGCTTGAGACATGACGGTTACAGTTCGCTTTGCACCCTCACCCACCGGCCGCATTCATATCGGCAATGCCCGCACCGCCATTTTGAACTGGCTGTTCGCGCGCAAGGCCGGTGGCCGTTTCATCTTGCGGTTTGACGATACCGATCTTGAGCGCTCGACAACAGAATTTGCTGACGGGATAGCAACAGACCTCGACTGGCTGGGCCTGACACCGGATGAAGTGTACCGGCAGTCGGAGCGCTTTGCGCTTTACGACGACGCTGCCGAAAAGCTGAAAAGCGATGGGCGGCTGTATGCCTGCTATGAAACCGCAGAAGATCTCGACTACAAGCGCAAGCGTCAACTGGCCCGGCACCAGCCGCCGGTCTATGACCGCGCAGGACTGAACCTGTCAGACGAAGACCGGGCCAGACTGGAAGCGGAAGGGCGCAAGCCCCATTGGCGCTTCAAGCTGGACCAGCGTGACGTTCACTGGGACGATCTGGTACGCGGTGAAGTCCGCATTGACACGTCATCACTGTCTGACCCCGTCCTGATACGCGAAGACGGCAGCTATCTGTATACGCTGCCGTCGGTCGTGGATGATATCGATATGGGCATGACCCACGTTGTGCGGGGAGAGGATCACACCACGAACGCCGCCGTGCAGGTGGAAATTTTCGAAGCGCTTGGCGCCAAGGCACCGGCATTTGCACATCATTCTCTGCTGATAGGGTCAGACGGCAAGGGCCTGTCCAAGCGGTTGGGGTCTCTGTCGATTGCAGCCATGCGTGACGAGGGACTGGAAGCCATGGCCGTGGTCAGCCATGGCGCCCTGATCGGCACGTCAGAAGCCATTGAACCGCATACCACGATGGACACCTTGCTGGAGGCCTTCGATCTGTCAAAACTGTCGCGCGCGCCGGGTCGGTTTGACATGACGGAACTTGAAAACCTGAATGCGCGCATTGTGCATCAGCTATCCTACGGCGATGTTCAACAGCGCCTGGCGGGTTTGAATGCTGATGGCGGTGAGCCGTTCTGGCAGGCCGTGCACGGCAATCTCTCCAAGGTTCGTGATGCTGCCGAATGGCACCAGATCATCTATGGCGACCTGACCGGCGCAATTGCGGATGAGGATCGTGAGTTCCTCTCGCAAGCCTCCAGCTTGCTGCCGGATGAACCCTGGGATGCAACGACCTGGAAATTCTGGACAGATGCAGTCAAGCAGGCCAGCGGTCGCAAGGGCAAGACCCTGTTCATGCCGTTACGCCTGGCACTGACCGGAAAACCGCACGGACCTGAACTGGCGGCGCTGCTGCCCCTCCTGGGCCGCGAACGTGCGACGGCAAGATTGCATCATCCAGGCTGACACAGCGGTGCAGACCTGAACTTTCATACCCGGTTGAAACAACATATTACGCTGTAATAGTGAGACTGGGAATCAAGCCCTCAGCCTTGGCAGGATCAGCACCATGAAGATGGCGGAACAGACCAGCACCAGGGCAACAATCTCCCTCCAACTGACCGGTTCACCAAGCACCAGCAGGCTCGAGTAAACCCCGATCACCGGCACTGCCATAACCCCGATTGCGGCATAGACAGCGGGAAACATCTGCACAATTTTAAAGTACGCCCACTGGCAAAACACCATGGGAAACGCCAGCACATACAAAAACGCAATGATTGCCGGCGCGCTCAGCGCCCCCAGGTCGGGAGGTGTCTCCAGTATCACGGCACCAATGCCGACCGGTATCGAGGCCAGCAACAATTGCCAGCCAATGATGCTGGCCACCGGCGTGCGCCAGTCAAACCGTTTGAACAAAACCGTTCCAATGCCCCATGACACCGCTGCACCCAGCATTATCAGTGACCCGATCGGGGCAGACTCCAATACCGCCATGTCATGGCCGATCAAAACCCCGAGACCAGCCATGCCCAGACCCAGGCCGAGGAACACCGGCAGCGAGATTCGCTCTGACAAAACCGGAATGGCAAACAGGGCCGCCCAAACCGGCATGGTGAAGGCGATGATGGACGCCCTGCCCGCCGGCACGAGCGTCAGCCCGTAGGCCGAACACAAATGCCAGCCGACCATGTTGAAAACACCGCACAGCAATAACGGCCGAATGTCACCGGCAGGTACACGCAACCGGTTGCCCGACAGGCCCGAAAGGCAGAGCAAGGCACCACCGCCTATCGCCAGACAAATCGTGCGAAACCACCACGGCCCGATTTCGCCGAGCACGATTTTCATTGCCGGCCAGTTCATGCCCCAAAACAGCGTAACCCCCGCCAGCAGAACAAACCCTGCGATGGGCAGTCCCGCCGGCGATGGGCGCATGGAAGCTGATGTGTCAGTCAACTTGTGGAATTTCGCGTTCCGGGTTCGGCACCTTGAAACCGGCCTGAACAGCAGGACGGTCCGCGATTGCCTTGTACCAGCGCTTGACGTTGGCAAACTCGTTCATGTCAACATGCTGCCATTCAAACCGCGCTGCCCACGGCCATATGGCCATGTCCGCGATCGAATAATCACCTGCCACATATTCCTCTTCTGCCAGCCTGCGGTCCAGCACACCATAGAGGCGCTTGGTCTCAGCAGCATAACGGGTTTCGGCATACTCTGCCTTGCCAGGATTGAAGTGCAGGAAGTGATGCGCCTGACCAAGCATCGGACCAAAACCGCCCATCTGCCACATCAGCCATTCCATCGCCTGCCAGTAACGCGGCCCATCGGAGGCCAGAAATGTGCCTGTCTTGTTGGCCAGGTACATGAGGATAGCACCGGATTCAAACACCGACTGTCCGGTGTCCTGATCATGAATTGCCGGGATCTTGTTGTTCGGCGACACTTTCAGGAAGTGCGGCTGAAACTGCTCGTCCTTCATGATGTTGATCGGATGGGTGGTGTAGTCCAGCCCCATCTCCTCAAGCGCGATGGACGCCTTGTAACCGTTGGGTGTGCTCCAGGTGTAGAGATCAATCATGGTAGTCGTAGTCTCCTTGAGGTGGTGAAAATCAGCACTGAGCCGCCGCGCGCAATTGGGTCAGGCCAGCGTAAATCCATCTGCCGCTGCTTCCAGTTCGAGAATGACGTTGTAGTTCGCGGGTTCGGGAAATGTAATGCCCGACAACAACAATTCTGCGCGAACGTCGCTGAGCGCAGGATCAGCCATCGCGTAACGAAGAGCAGCCCGCAATCGCTCCACCGTTTCAGCACTTGTCTTCATCGAAGTTATGTAGGGAAGACCGGGTACCTTTGGAGTCTGCCCCAGCACCCTGACGCGCGAGATCAAATCACGGTCAATCCGCGACAGAAGCGCAAACGTCACAGCATCGATACAGGCAACATCCGCCTCGCCATCTGCAACCGACTGCAGAGACTGCCGATGAGCGCCGGTTTTCGACAGGGACCTGAAGAACGGTTCGGCATGATCGTGTTGCGCAGCCGCCGCGGCACGCAGAGCGAGCAGGCCCGACATGCTGTCATCGGTGTTGTAAACAGCGCGTGCACTTCGGCAATCCTTCATCGAATGCAGATTTGAAGAAGCAGGCACAATAATCATCGATGAATAGAACCCGTCCGGGTCACACCCCTTGCAGGCATATACCGGCAGTCCCAGAAGCCGCACCTTGCCGTTCAACTGGTGCGTCAGCGGGTAGCCGCAGGTCTGTGAGAACAGAAGATTGGGCGCGCACCAATGCTGCTTCAGTGCTTGCGGCGTTGTGCGGACATCCGGCACATCGGCCACGCCCTCGCGACGCATGTGCGCTGCAAGACCACTCCACCACGCATGGGTTAACGCACTCAGTTCCGGCAGATCATACATGGGCAGTGAGGCAAAATTCATCGGGAATCCATAGTCCGTACAAACAGGAAAGCAGCCAGTTTCAGGAGCCTAGCAGCTAACGATCAAACCCACAAAGCTTGCCAGCGGTTATCCCGGCGCATGGCACGAGAA
>CAYRLR010000328.1:0-4031 GCA_964424975.1 uncultured Anderseniella sp. | reverse complement strand
GCGACACGCTCTTCGAAAAAATCGAAGGCAGCTTCGGTCTCCGAAGCGATGAGCCGGGCTGTTTCGTCGCCAAATGCTGTCACGAGACTTTCGTAACTGCGTTTTACGCCGCCCCGAACCTGGCCGCCATTTCGACTTGAGGCACCTTCTCCGATCTTTCCGGCATCAATGACCACCGGCTTGCGGCCCTGCCGGGCGAGTGTCATGGCGGCGGAACAACCGGTGTAGCCGGATCCGATGACCAGGATGTCGACCTGCTCCGGAACAGCGTCAAATGACTGTCCGGCAAACATGGTCACATCATCCCACCAGTATGGAGTGGTTTTCATGGCGTTACCGCTCCCGGGTCATGACTGGGTGTTTTGCGACAGGTACCGGTAGCTTGCCAGTACGTGGGTCCGCACGACATGGATAAAGTCTTCCAGGTCGACATGCTCGTCATAGCTGCCCATTCCATATGGAAACGGACCATACACATAGGCGGGAATGTTGCGATATCGCCACAGCCGGGCATCGGTTCCACCAAGGCTGATGATGGGGGTCGGCTTGAAGCCGCGAAGCTCCTCGACCGTATCCTGCAGGATTGTTACCATCTCGCCATACGGGTCACTGTATGCCGGTGGAGCGTGGCCAACTTCTTCCATGGTGGCTTCTGGAAAGTCGGCCATGACCTCATTGACCCGTTCCAGTATCATCTCCTTGTTGGCCCCGACCGGAACGCGGAAGTCGATCTCCATACGGCATTGTCCCGGGATCATGTTCATCTTGATGCCGCCGTCGATGCGCCCGACATTCAGCGTAACTCTTGGAACGGTTGCGTGGGCACCTTTGCCCATGGCCTTGTCGACCGCCTCGCGCGAGGCTTCTATCGCTCTTCCCAGGTTGTCCGGTAATGGCACTTCCATGTCGCATACCGACTCCAGCGCTAGGGCAAGCCGCGCGGCTATCTTGGTGGCACTGTCGGTGGCGTGGACATACGCGCCATGCGCGCCTTCGGTCTGGATGGTGACCGCCAGCCACAAGGGGCCTTTCTCGCCGAACCGGATGGTCAATGGCGAACTTGGTTCGCCATTCAGCAGGCAATCGCCCAGAACCTCCGGTTCGTTGTCCATGAGGTAACGTGCACCCCAGGGCCCGAAAGTCTCTTCGTCGGAGACACAGGTCAGCGTTAGCTTGCCACCGAACTCGTCGCGAATTCGATGCAACATGGCATACGTGAAAATAGACGCCGTCGTGCCCGGCTTCATGTCGCATGCGCCACGCCCGTATATCTCGCCGTCGCGAATATCAGCCTCCCAGGGCCCGCTGGTCCAGCGCTGGTCTTCTTCATCCACCGGAAACACATCAATATGCCCGTTGAGAACCAGGTGCTTGCCCTGGCCGGCACCGTCGAAACTGCCAACGATATTGGGCATGACCGGATTGGGCGATACCATGCGGTAGGGCAGGTTTCTGGCGTCCAGAAATTCGGTTACCACGGCAGCGGCATCGCGGGTATCACCGGGAGGGTTGGGTGACTTTGCCTGCAGAAATCTTTTCAGGAACGCAATCATCTCGTCGCGTTCCTGGTCAATCCAGCCGTTCAGTTTCGCGACCAGTTCAACGTTCATCTTTTCATTTCCCGTATGGGTCAATAGTCAGTTCCTTTGGTATTAATCACAAACCGTCAATTGCTGTGACAGTCCTGACAGAACTTCAGGCGCACCGTCCCGGACCACCACCGTGTGGCCAAGCGACATGGCAAGCTCAGCTTCTGCATCAATCAGTATCGCGTGCAGGAACAAGACCATACCGGGCGTTGCGGGCTCCGGATTGCCTTCATACAGCATCGGCGGTACGTCCATCCAGGATGGGCGATAGGTCGCTCCAAGGGAGTAGCCGCAAGCTGACATGCGGGCGTGTCCGAAACCTGCATCATCAAACACCTTGCGATGGGCTGTATCGATTTCGCCAAGCTCGCGACCAGGCCGGGCGGCATCGGTCATGGCGGCAAGCGCGTCACGGGTTACGTCAAACATCCGGCGTTGGCGATCGTCAGCCTTGCCTATGGCAAGCGTACGCATCAGGCAAACATTGTAGCGGCGGTAAGTGGCGGCAAACTCGATCGTCAACTGATCGACCGGGTCGAGATTGCGATAGCCGGTGGAAGACCTCACCAGCAGGGCACGTTCACCTGAACCAAGTACCGGGCCCGACGGCGGCGGATCGCCACCGCCTTCGAAAATGACATTGCTGCCTGCCGCCATGATGGTGCCCTCAAAGGCGCCGGGGCGCGAGGCAGCGGTCATGGCTTCAAGCGCGTTATCCGCGAGTCCGGCAGCGGTGCGCACATAGTCCAGTTCAAGAGGGGATTTGACCAACCGCAGGCGGCGGATCACATGCGACCCGTCAACCAGGGTGGCCCAGCCGTCAAGCCGGTCGCGGATAAAATCATAGTTCCTGGCCAACAGGCCGAACGTATCCCGCTCGATGCCGATTTTTTTCCCCTTGAGGCCCTTTTCTCCAAGGATGACAAAAAGCTCTTCACTGGGGTCCTTGCCCTCCTGATCATACCAGATCCGGATGTCGGTGATCACTGATGTGCGACGTGCCTGTTCAAGGTCGGGTCTTCTGGTCAGCAGAGTCAGGGGCTCATCATTTGCCGTGATCACCAGGCACTGGAAAAATACATAGCCGGAGGTATCGTAGCCGCTCAGATAGTAGTGGCTTTCCTGACCAAAAACCAGCAGAGCATCAAGCCCTTCTGTCTGGAGGGACCGGCGGGCATTCTTGATACGGCGTTCAAATTCGTCAGTCGGAAAATGCAATGCCACTGTGTTACTCCAGCCCCGTTTTCTGTCGCATGCCGGGATCGGGTTTTTGCAAGATCCGGGCACCGGCGTTGGCAAAGGGTGCGTCTTTTCGGGAACGACAGCAAAGGAAATAAATTCGTTCGGGTTTTGAGGAATGGTGCCGTTCACGGTTGCGGAAATGCTGATTTCGGGCCTGTCCGGCTGGATTAGAACCCGATCTATTTGTTCGCGGAAATTTCACTGGTCCGACTGATTTCTTCTGATATCCAGTCCATGAACACCTGCGCTGCCGGTGAAATGGCATTGGTCAGTGACGTGACCAGGTAATAGGCCTTGGTTTCAGGCTGCAGAACTTCCCTCAAAGGCCTCACCAGTGTGCCATTCAAAAGATCCGTAGCAGTGGTAATGTTGTCTCCCATGGTGATGCCGAGTCCATTGCGCGCCGCCGAAATACAATGATTGAAATCGCGAAACCTCAGTGTCCTGGTAGTGTTCTGAAGTCGAAGCCCGTGAACAGCAGACCATTCGCGCCAGTGAGTGCCTTCAATGTCGTCTACCAGCAAGTGACCAGGCAGATCCGATGGTTGCCGGATCTTGTTTGGTCCATTGAGCAACTTGGGGCTGCACACGGGAAACAGTTCAAGTTGGCTCAGTCGTTGAACATTGCGGCTTGGCCACATCGGACGCCCGTACAGGATCGCAAAATCGACACTGGCATCAACCAGGGGATCATTGCCGTGGGCCGGGATGATATTGATTGTTATGTCGGGATATCTTGCTGAAAATGACCCCAGCTTCGGTATCAGCCAGTTCACTGTGAAAGCCGGCATACACGCAACGTTCGCCTGGCCTGAGAACTCGTTGGTTTCGATGTTTCGAACCGCACTTGCCAGACTGTCCATTGCATCAGTCAGATGCGGCATCAGGCGCTGGCCTTCCGGCGTCAGAACAAGCCCGGTCCGGGTGCGACGGGTCAGTTCGACCCCGAGCAGTGTTTCCAGTGATTTCACCTGTTTGCTGACCGCGCCATGGGTCACAAACAGTTCTTTTGCGGCTTCGCCAAGGTTCAGGTGCCTGCCTGCTGCTTCAAACGCGCGCAGCGCATTAAGGGGTGGTAATCGTCTCATCTGGCTGATCTCGTCGAATAGGGCGAATTTAGATGTGAGTTTTTCTCTCTTTGGGATCGATATTTTATCGTATTGAAGGCGATTTTCTCACAAGATAGGGTTCTTGTCACGA
>CAYRLR010000327.1:0-4041 GCA_964424975.1 uncultured Anderseniella sp. | reverse complement strand
GTGGTGGAACGACCCGGCATAAGATCGGGCGACAGGAAATTTCGAGGGTGAGCGTTCGCGCGCGGCGACGGGATTGCGAACGGAACATGGGGTGATGATCACGGGCGGTGCCATTTTTGCATGCCCGAGATCCGCTGAAGCAGGGTAGAGGCAGCAGCATGAGTGTAACCACGGGCATAGACGGTCCGCCAAAAGTCGCATTTTTCAATGATCCAAGAGTTCGGTCGATCGGTGTGCAGGCGATATTGATCGCCGTCATCGTTTTCTTCGGCTGGCAGATGGTGCAAAACACCCTGACCAATCTGGAAAAAGCAAATATCGCCTCCGGTTGGAGTTTCCTCGACACGACAGCCGGCTTCGATCTGTCATTCACCCTGATCCCCTATTCAGAATCTTCGACCTATGGCAGGGCCATAATGGTCGGCATTCTCAACACGCTTCTGATTGCCTTTTGCGGCATCATAACGGCAACAATCATCGGTTTCCTTGTCGGCGTCATGCGCCTGTCCAAGAACTGGCTGGTTGCCAAGGTTGCAGAAATCTACATTGAGGTGGTGCGCAACGTCCCGCTGCTGGTGCAGATGTTCATCTGGTACAAGGTGGTGCTGGCCGCGTTGCCCAGCCCCAGACACGCCTGGTCCATTGCTGATACGGTGTTCCTGTCCAATCGCGGTATCACAATTCCCAAGTTCATCTGGGGTGACGGGGCGTGGATGATCTCGGTTGCCGTGATCGCGAGCATTGTCGGCATTGTGGTGTTGAGAAAGTGGGCTCACAAGCGTCAGGAAGCAACCGGTGAACAATTCCCGGTGTTCCTGACCTCCCTCGGCATCCTGTTTGGCGTGCCATTGCTGACCTATTTTCTGCTGGGCTCACCTGTCGAGTTTGAAATTCCCGAACAGGGCAAGTTCAATCTGCGCGGTGGTGTCGGTCTCGTGCCGGAATTTGCGGCGCTGTATTTTGCCTTGTCCATTTATACCGCATCGTTCATCGCCGAGATCGTTCGCTCCGGCATTCTGGCTGTCAACAAGGGCCAGACCGAAGCATCCTACGCATTGGGCCTGAGACCCAACCCGGCGTTGCGGCTGGTGGTTATTCCGCAGGCCATGCGGGTTATAATTCCACCGCTGGCCAGCCAGTATCTCAACCTGACCAAGAATTCATCGCTGGCAGTGGCAATCGGCTTTCCCGAACTGGTCGCAGCCGGCGGAACGGTGATGAACCAGTCCGGCCAGGCGGTTGAGATCATTGTCATCTGGATGGTGGTTTATCTTACCATATCACTGCTCACGTCGGCCTTTATGAACTGGTTCAATTCACGAATGAAGCTGGTGGAGAGATAAGCGCATGTCTGAAATTCACTCGCAAAGAGACCTTGCTTACGTGCGTACCCAGGACGCACCTGCCATGCCGGCGCCGCTTACGATCAGCGGACCGATTGGCTGGATGCGGCAAAACCTGTTTCCGACTCCCATAAACGCCGTGATGTCCGTCATATTCGGGGCGCTGCTGCTCTATGTGATCTGGATTACCCTGGACTGGGCAGTCTTCAAGGCGGTGTGGACCGGCGAAGACCGATCAGCCTGTATCGGCGACGGTGCCCATGGCGCCTGCTGGGCGATGGCAAGAGCCAAGTTCGGCCAGTGGATGTACGGTTTTTATCCGTTCACCGAGCGCTGGCGCGTCGACGTCGTCGCCATAGTGGGTGTTCTTGCGCTGGTGCCGATGATGATGCCGTCGCTGCCCTACAAGCGGGCGAACGGCATTTTCCTGCTGGGGATTTACCCGGTTATGACGCTGATACTGCTGACCGGTGGTCATTTCGACATCGACCTGTCAACCTGGCTGACCATAGGCGCATTCGTGGCCGCCATTGTAATTCCGATCCTGCTGTTGGGGTTCGTCGCCAAGATCATACAACCAAGTCATGCGCTGATAGCGTCTGCCGCAATCGCCGGTGTTGTGGCTTTGCTGCTGATCGTCATGTCGATTGATTTCGGGTTACCGTTTGTCGAGACCTCCAAGTGGGGCGGCCTGCTGCTGACCCTGGTTGTCGCCGTGACCGGTATCGTGGCCTCACTTCCGATCGGCGTTCTGTTGGCGCTCGGCAGGCGGTCGAACATGCCGGTGGTGAAACTGTTCTCGGTAGCCTTCATCGAGCTTTGGCGCGGGGTTCCGCTGATCACGGTGTTGTTCATGGCTTCGGTCGTGCTGCCGCTGTTCCTGCCGCCTGGTACCAGTTTTGACAAGCTGTTGCGCGCCCTTATAGGCGTGGCGCTGTTTTCGTCAGCCTATATGGCCGAAGTTGTGCGCGGTGGTCTGCAGGCTATCCCCAAGGGCCAGACGGAAGCAGCACAGGCGCTCGGACTGACCTACTGGCAGAACATGGGGCTGATCACACTGCCACAGGCGTTGAAGCTGGTCATCCCGGGCATCGTCAACAGCTTTATTGGTTTGTTCAAGGATACAGTGCTTGTTGGCATTATCGGATTGTACGATCTGCTTCTCATTGTTCAGGCTGCCAATACCGACCAGAAATGGGTGGCGCCACAAACTCACTCGACCGGCTTCTTCTTTGCTGCCGGCGTATTCTGGATATTCTGCTTTTCCATGTCACGCTACTCCATGTTCATGGAACGCCAACTCGACACGGGACACAAAAATTAATCCGTTTAAGCGTTAGGAAAATCGACCATGGCCAAGGCAACCAAAACAGCGCCTGCAAAAAAAGCAGCAAGCAAGACAACAGCGTCTTCTGCAACGAAGTCGGCACCGGCAAAAGCCGGACATATGACCGACGACATTGCAATCCAGATTTCCACCATGAACAAATGGTATGGCGATTTTCATGTTCTGCGCGACATTGACCTGACAGTCTATCGCGGTGAACGCATCGTGATCTGCGGGCCGTCGGGCTCTGGCAAGTCCACACTGATCCGCTGTATCAACCGGCTGGAAGAGCACCAGAAGGGTCAGATCATCGTTGACGGCATTGAATTGACAGATGATCTGAAGAAGATCGACGAAATCCGCCGCGAAGTCGGCATGGTGTTCCAGCACTTCAACCTGTTCCCGCACCTTACCATTCTGGAAAACTGCACCCTTGCCCCGATATGGGTGCGCAAGATGCCGAAGAAGGAAGCCGAGGAAGTCGCGATGGGCTTTCTGGAGAAGGTGAAAATTCCTGAGCAGGCCAGCAAGTATCCCGGCCAGCTGTCGGGTGGTCAGCAGCAACGCGTTGCCATTGCGCGCTCCCTGTGCATGAACCCGCGCATCATGCTGTTTGACGAGCCCACCTCCGCCCTTGACCCCGAAATGATCAAGGAAGTGCTGGAAGTGATGGTGGACCTGGCCGAAACCGGCATGACCATGTTGTGCGTAACCCACGAGATGGGCTTTGCGCGTCAGGTTGCAGACCGCGTGATCTTCATGGACGAAGGCCAGATTGTTGAGCAGAATGAGCCCGAAGCCTTCTTCACCAGCCCGAAGTCAGACCGCACCAAGCTGTTCCTGAGCCAGATATTGCATTAGGGTTTTTGCGGGTCTAACAGCTTATCCGCCTTTGGCTGGTGTTGTTTGGTTGATATCGCTCACGCCAGCAGCCTGACGGCTGCGCTCCGCGAGGGCGGGCCTGACCGGCCCGAGGCTCGTCGGGCCTAGTTTCAGAGTTCATCAGACAAGTTTGAAATACACCTCCGAGGCACGTAAGTGCCGAGGCAAGGCCGACTGGCCGTCGCACGAAGTGCGCCCCAGCGGAGCGCAGCCGAAGGCTGCTTGCGTGAGCGGAATAGATCCCGGCACGACGTGCCGAGGCAAGGCCGACCGGCCGCCGCACGAAGTGCGCCCCCGCGGAGCGCAGCCGTCAGGCTGCTTGCGTGAGCGGAATAAACCCCGGCACGAAATGCCGAGGCAAGGCCGACCGGCCGTCGCACGAAGTGCGCCCCAGCGGAGCGCAGCCGAAGGCTGCTTGCGTGAGCGGAATAGATCCCGGCACGACGTGCCGAGGCAAGGCCGACCGGCCGCCGCACGAAGTGCGCCCCC
>CAYRLR010000326.1:0-4048 GCA_964424975.1 uncultured Anderseniella sp. | reverse complement strand
GAACCGGGGCACCAACAACCTGCCACAGCCCGATATTGGTCACCTGCCCTTGCAGGCAAAGGCGCGCTTGCCAACAGGGTTTGTGCCTGCTCACTGCGGGATTTTGATGGCCGGTGCAGTGGATATCTGTCCGCTATGGCTGTCTGCGAACCTGGTCAGCAGAAAAATCGGCACCAAACCAATGGCCACAATCACCAGGGACCCGGTGGCAGCTTCGGACAACCGTTCATCAGATGCGAGTTGATAGACCCGCACCGCCAGTGTGTCGAAGTTGAACGGCCGCACAATAAGGGTCGCCGGGAGTTCTTTCAGAACATCGACGAACACGATTGCTGCAGACATCAGTACGGAGCGGCGCAACAAGGGCAGGTGAACCGAGGTAATGACACCACGCCGGGTGCGCCCCAGAGTGCGAGCCACATCATCAATATGAAGCGGTATGCGTTTGAACCCTGTTTCAATGGCGCTGTTGGCAACCGCCAGGAACCGCACCGTGTAGGCGTACAGCAGCGCAAAGACGCTGCCGGACAACACCAGGCCGGTGGAAATGTTGAACCAGCTGCGCATCATCCCGTCGAGCCAGTTGTCGAAAGCCCCCAGCGGAATAAGGATACCAACCGCAATGATGGTACCGGGTATGGCGTAACCCAGTGTAGACAACCTGACAAGGCCCGCGCCGGCCCCGCGGGAAGACCGCCGCAGACAATAGCCTGTCAGGATCGCGCAGGCAGTGACGATGACAGCTGCCCCGGAAGCCAGCAGGAAACTGTTGCCGGCATAGACCATCAACCTGTTGCCGATGAAACTGTCACCGCCGTCAAGATGAAGATCGAGAAGGATCACCACCGGCACGACAAACCCCAGCAGCACCGGCAGCGCGCAAGCCACAAATGCCCACATGGCTGACCAGCCACGCAACAGAACCGGTTGCGGTTTGAGTGCCCTGCTGGAGGTATCGTAGTAGGCTTGGCGCGATCTGGACCAGTGCTCAAGCGCCACCAGCAGAAACACAAATGCCAACAGGGCGGAAGCCAGTTGAGCCGCCGCGACCCTGTCTCCCATGCCGAACCATGTCCGGTAGATGGCAGTGGTAAAGGTCTGGACACCAAAATACTGCACCGTGCCAAAGTCGGCGATTGCCTCCATCAGGGCCAGCGCGACCCCGGCAGCAATTGCCGGGCGTGCCATGGGTAATGCAACCGTTGTAAAAACATTCCACGGACTGCGGCCAAGAGTGCGCGCCACGTCAAGTAGCCCGCGCGACTGTTCCTGAAACGCGGTTCGTGCCAGAAAGAACACGTAGGGATACAGCACCAGCACCAGCATAACGCTGACACCCCACAGGGAATGAATATCAGGAAACCAGTAGTCGTTTCTCGTCCAGCCGAACAGCTCCCGCAGTCCTGTTTGCAAAGGCCCGGCAAACACCAGGAAGTCGGTATAGGCGTAACCGATGATATAGGCCGGCATGGCCAGCGGCAGCAGCAACATCCACTGCAGAAAACGCGAACCCGGGAACCGGCAGGCGCTGACAAGCCACGCCGTGCCGGTGCCAACAATCGCCGTACCCAGCCCAACCATGCAGACCAGCCCCAGCGTATTGATCACCAAGTCCGGCAGGATCGTTGACGCCAGATGAGCCAATGAGCCGCGGCCGGTATCGAACAGGCTGGAAAGCACCGCCGCGATCGGCAGCAACATCAGCAGGGCCAATATACCTGTGGCCACCACAACGCCGTTGGGGCGGACCTTTGTGATCCACCCCTTCTTGGCCGTCAACCTGGTCGGGTTGTCTCTGAAATCGTGTTCTGTCGCCATGTAGTGTCCGAATTATACCGAACTCGCGGCAGGCGACAGTAAATTGGCTTCAGCAGGCATTATTTCCAGCCAGCCTTGTCCATGATCTGCACGGCTTCGGAATTCAGCGATGCAAACAACTGGGCATTCAGCGTGTCTTCCTTGAAGTCACCGAATGTATCCAGCGGACTAGGCAGCGGAATGCCTGCAACCACCGGGTATTCAGTATTGCCGGCTGCAAAATATTCCTGCGCTTGGTCGGATGCCAGGTATTCCAGGAACTTGATAGCTCCCTGCTTGTTTTTTGCATGGCGCGCCACCCCGCCGCCGGAGATATTCACGTGCGTGCCGCGATCTGCCTGGTTCGGGAACACCAGCGTCACTTTGTCGGCAGCCTCGCGCTGATCTTTCTGATCAGATTTGATCATCTTGCCGAGATAGTAGCTGTTGACCACACCAACATCGCCCTCACCTGCGGCTACCGCCTTGATCTGATCCCGGTCTCCGCCCTTGGGCGAGCGAGCCAGGTTGGCTACAACGCCGCGCGCCCAATCGGCTGCTCCGTCGGAACCGTGAGCCATGATAATGGAGCCCATAAGTGATTGGTTGTAGATGTTGCCTGAAGACCTGATCAACACCTTGCCCTTCATTGCCTCACCTGTCAGGGATTCGTAGCTCGGCGCATCTTTGGGATCCATGCGATCCTTTGAAACGACGATGATGCGGGCGCGCTTGGAGAACCCGAACCAGCTGCCGTCGGAATGGCGTAAATGCAGGGGAATGCGGGTGCTCAGGACCTCTGACTGCACAGGCTGCAGCAGGTTTTCCTGATTGGCCCGTTCAATCCGTCCGGCATCCACCGAGATAAACACATCCGCCGGTGAGTTGGCCCCTTCGGCTTTCATCCGCTCTATCAGTTCATCTGCCTTGGCTTCGATCCGGTTGATACCAATCCCCGTCAACTTGGTGAAGTTGGCATAGAGCGCTTCGTCGGTGTCATAGTGGCGCGATGAATACAGATTGATCTCTTCTGCAGCGCGTACGATCGAAGGCGCAGCGAGCACCCCGACGACGGATCCGGTTGCAGCGAGTACAAAACGACGGCGGTTGAGAGTTGAGTTGATGACTGACATTTAAACGATCCCTAGATGATGATCCTATAAACCGACTAAATCAGTCGGAAATAGATTTTGCAAGCAGGAACTGACATCTTGCGACGTTTTGACAGGCCGTAACCAGTTGAAAACGCAACATTAAAATTGGAATAATTCCAAAGTACGCCGCAAGCCTCTGGTCAACCAACTGAATCTTCAAGGATGATCTCGCTGGCCCGTTGCCCGATCATCATGCACGGACCGTTCAGGTTGCCGGTCACGACAAACGGCAGCACTGAAGCATCCGCGATCCGCAGTCCTGTCAGGCCGTGCACTTTTAGCCGGGAGTCGACCACAGCCGTCTGGGTATCCGCGCCCATCCGGCAGGTGCCGCAGGGATGATAGATAGAATATCCCCTGGCGCGAATGTCTTGCTCCAGGTCCTCGTCGGAAGCCACATCCCCACCGGGAAGATATTCCTGTGATATAACCTCTTGCAGGGCCGGCGCCGCTGCGAGTTGCCGCAATATGCGTGTCCCTTCCAGCATTTCACGCAGATCATCAGGATGTTCAAGGAAATTGAACCGGATCTCCGGCGCAACCGCCATGTCACTGCTGCGCAACGCGACATGACCGCGTGATTTTGGCCTGGTATTGCAGATACCCATGGAAAATGCCGGATATGGATCGGCATTCCCCATACGCCCAGGTGATCCGGGCGCGAGATCGCGGGTCAGTGGAGAGAAATAAATTTGCAGGTTTTCCGTCTCGCGTGAGGGGGCGGATTTCACGAAACCGCCGGCATGGGTCGTTCCCGACGACAATGGTCCGGTTCCGAACAGATAATATTGCAGCCCTGCCCGCAGCTTGCCACTGAAGCTGCCAATCTGCTGGTTCATGGTCGGCACGCGCGAGCCAAAATGCATGTCATATGCAAAGTGATCCTGCATGTGTTGTCCGACCGCCGGCAACTCGTGTCGAACGTCGATACCGGTTGCGCGCAGTGATGTGCCACTTCCAATGCCCGACACCATGAGCAACTGTGGCGTGTTGATCGCACCACCCGCCAGAACCACTTCATGCCGCGCAGTCGCGCTGAATGACCGGCCGTTCTGACGATAGGTGACACCGGAAACCCTATGATCAACGATTTCCAG
>CAYRLR010000325.1:0-4049 GCA_964424975.1 uncultured Anderseniella sp. | reverse complement strand
GATTCCAACCCATGGAAGCGCTGCCTTGACGACGTTGACAACCGACATCTGGGCAACCCCGGCAGTTACGAACAGGTTCAGGCCAACCGGTGGCGTAATCATTCCGATTTCCATGTTCACCACCATGATGATGCCCAGGTGAATGGGGTCAATGCCCAGTTGAACCGCAATCGGAAACACCAGCGGCGCCACAATCACCAGCAGGCCCGATGGCTCCATGAACTGCCCGCCAATCAGCAGAATGACATTGACGACAATCAGGAACATGATTGGTCCGAAACCGGCCGCCAGCATGGATTCGGTGATCAATTGCGGAATGCGCTCTTCGGTCAGCACGTGCTTCAAGATGAGGGCATTAGCGATGATGAACATCAACATGATGGTCAACTTGCCGGCTTCAACCAGGGTCTTGCGGGTGTCAGGGTGTGTAATCACCGTCAGCAGGCTGGAAGGCTGACGCAGGAAAGACCGGTTGGCCTCGCCCGCAACACCTGCCAGGGGTCCCATGTCCTTGTAAACGAAATTTGCAATGATGAAGGCGTAGACAGCTGACACAGCAGCGGCCTCGGTTGGTGTGAAAATGCCACCATAGATGCCACCGAGAATGATGATGATCAAGAACAGGCCCCAGCCCGCATCGCGGCCCGATTCCCATACTTCACCCCAGCCTTTCCAGGGTTGTGACGGCAAACCTTTCCATTTCGCCCAGACAAAGATACCGGTTATCAGCATCAGCCCGGCCAGCAGGCCGGGAAACACGCCCGCCAGGAACATCCGGCCAACCGAGACGTCGGTCGCAGCGGCATAAACCACCATGACGATGGACGGCGGGATCAGGATGCCGAGAGTGCCCGCATTGCAGATGACACCGGCAGCGAACTCGCGTGAGTAGCCCACCTGCCGCATACCTGCGATCACAATCGACCCGATGGCCACAACCGTTGCCGGAGAAGACCCCGACAGTGCAGCAAACATCATGCAGGCAACGACCCCGGCTATCGCCAGGCCGCCCTGGAAGTGGCCCACCAGTGCAATGGAAAACCGGATGATGCGTCGCGCCACGCCACCGGTCGACATGAAGCTTGAGGCCAGGATGAAGAACGGAATGGCAAGCAGTGTGTAATGCCCGTCAAAGGCGGAGAACAGCGTCTGGGCGATGGACGACAGGGACGTGCCTGAATGCAGCAGCAGGAATGCGATACTCGACAGGCCCAGCGAAAATGCAATCGGCACACCAATCAGCATCAAACCGATGATCAGGGCAAACAGCAGGACGACTTCCATCGCTTCACCCCTCTTCTGTTCTGGTTGACGCGATCTGGTCTTCAACCTCGTGGGACACGATGAGCATCTCATCCTGTCCGGTCGCTATGCGCCAGGTTGCCTGCAACAATCGATATAAAAGCAACGCCATGCTGAGCGGCAGCGCGGCATAGGGGATAAACCGCGGCATTTTTTCATAGCGCTCGCCATCATTCAGCCAATCGGCAAGGAATTGCAGAAAGAACGGCATCGGCACGTCGTCGGTTTCGTAAAACGCCTGCGGGCCAATGAACGGCGACCAGTAGTCCCACGCACCTTTCAGCATCAGCGCGGCAAATGCCACACAGCAAAAGGCAGCCACCAGTGAGCAGGTTTTCCGTGCGCGCGCGGGCAGCATGTTCACCACGACATCAACACCGATATGAAAGTGTTTCTTGATGCCGTAGGAAGCCCCGATCAGCACCAGCCATGCAAACAGGAAGACTGTGGTTTCGAGTGCCCACAAGATGTTGGAGTTGAAAATGTAACGTGCAACCACGTTGGCAAAGGTCACCAGCGTCATGATACCGAGGATGGCGGCCATGAAGGTTTCCTCGATGGTATCACCAATCGAGGTTCGGCTGTCCGATCCCTGCCCTGACATGACTGATCCCTCCAGCTTGACTGCCTTGCCTGTCACAAGGTTTGCATAAAATGCAAAACTCCGCCACCGGCTTTGACAACCGATGGCGAAGTCAATTCTCGCAATCATGCTATCCGTCCCGATCAGGACCGATAGCGTGGAACCTAGCTGCCCTTGTTGTAGGACTGCGCAGCGTCAATCAGGTCATTGCCGATATCGCCTTCAAACTTCGCCCACACAGGCTTGAGTGCATCAACCCAGGCTTTGCGCTGGGCCGCGTCAAGCGTGCGCACAACACCGCCGGATTCGATGATTTTCTGCTTGTTGGCTTCATTAACCGCAGTGGACTCACTGTTGCGGCTCTCTGTGACTTCCTTGAGAATCTGCGCAAGCTGGTCCCGCGTACCTGCATCAAGCCCGTCCCACCATTTGCCGGACGTTACCACCAGATAATCGATGATGCCGTGATTGGTCTCCGTAACACCATCCTGCACTTCGAAGAACTTCTTGCCGTAAATGTTTGACCAGGTGTTTTCCTGGCCATCGATGACCTTGGTCTGCAGCCCGCCATAGACTTCCTTGAACGACATTTTCTGCGGGTTGGCACCCAGTTGCTCAAACTGCGCCACCAGCACATCGGAGGCCTGTACCCGGAACTTCAGCCCCTTGGCGTCGTCGGGCGAAATCAGCGGCCTGGAGGCGGACATCTGTTTCATGCCGTTGTGCCAGAACGCCAGTCCCTGAAGACCGCGTTTCTTCATGGCGTTTTTCAGCTTCTCGCCATCAGGCGAGGTCTGGAACCGGTCAACCGCATTGATGTCCTCAAACAGGAAGGGCAGATCGAACAGGCGGAATTTCTTGGTGAACTTCTCGAATTTCGACAGCGAAGGCGCTGCCAGTTGCACATCACCCGACAGCAGCGCTTCAAGCACCTTGTTGTCATCATAAAGCGATGAATTGGGGAACACTTCCATGCACGCCTTGCCGTTCATTTCCGTGTTGACGCGTTCGGCCAGAAGCGTCGCGGCAATGCCCTTTGGATGCTTGTCGGTATTGGTGACGTGACTGAACTTGATCACCTCTTCGCCGGGATCACAATTGGCCAGTGCTCCGGTAGCTGACACAGCCAGAAAGCTGGTGGCGATTGCCAGTGCTTTGAACATTTTCATGGGTAGTTCCTCCACTCGATTTGTTTACTTTACTTGCCAGAGAAATCTGCAAGGCTGATTTCAGCCTGTTGTTATCGACGCATATTCAACATACGTCAATCACGACCATTCACACTTTAATGCGCGCCGGGCCTCATCCTTGCCCTGTTGATCGACATCAATGACCGGCGTGGCGGCAAGTGCATAGTCTGCCGTAAAGCAAAAAAGGATCAACCATGAAACAATCGATTATCCTCGGCGCACTGTTTGCCCTCGCACTGTCAGCAACAAGCCAACCGCTCTTGGCAGAAGACATGCCCGTCTGGCAAATTGCCTTGCAGGGACAGTTGCTGGCCGAAAAGCAATGCAATCTGAACTACCTGACCAATGTCAAGGTTCAGGAACTCGGTGCAATCACCAGCATTGAAGCCCGGGCACACTGCATCAACGGCCAGGCCTACGATGTGCGCTCGATGAGCGGCACCACCAAGTTCGACATTAAAGAATGCGGCATGTCGGTTTGCTGACACACCGCATTTGCTGCCGGCATGCAATCACCACGACAGTGTCTTTTCAGTCCGATTGTTGCTACAGCACCGGGTAAGATCCATCCGCATCATGGGTCTCCTCGCCCACCAGCGCCGGCGTGAATACACACACGATGCGCAGGTCAGTCGTGGCCACAAGGTCATGGCGATCATGCTTGTCGAGCGTGTACATGACACCTGGCGCCAGAGCATATGTCTGCCCGGTTTCACAGTCTGTAACACTGCCTTCACCTTCAATGATCAGGTTTGCCTCGACGTGATTCCGGTACTCCATCGTCTGCCTGGTTCCAGCAGCCACCGTGGTTTGCGTCAGGGTGAAACCGACCCCATCGTCCCTCAGCAGATAACGTGAACTGGTCCACGCGCCGGGGTTTTCCCGGTACCTGCCCTGTGCTTTCAGATCTTCCAGTGAGCGGACAATCATCGCGACATCTCCTGTTGGTTTGCACTCTGGCCCCGGCATAACAT
>CAYRLR010000324.1:0-4058 GCA_964424975.1 uncultured Anderseniella sp. | reverse complement strand
GGCGTGGACTGGCGCGACCTGGTGACCGATGACACACCCGGCAAGCTCGCAGAACTCCGCAGTGTGCTGCAGGACCCGGTGTTTGATTCAGCGCGCCCCGATCTGCAGGAATTGCGTGCCGCTCTCGATCACAGCCCGACATTGGCGCGCAGCGTGGTTACCATTTACAACAATTACCGCACGCTTACCGAACGCTTAATGTCCGAGCGCGATGCAGCACCACAGGATGACGGCGGCGCCATGTTGGCAGCAACGCCGGAAGCAGTGGTGCATGATCTGTTCCGCACCCATCGCAATCACTTCACGGCACTTGAAGAAATCGCCGACACGTTTTTTGGCGGCGGCCGAATACCTTCGGACGAAGTCTACTTCTATCTGAAGACCCGCTTGAAAGATCGTCTCGGCATCAAGGTGACCACCGTTCCCGTTGCCGAACTCCCCGGAACATTGCGCTCCTATGATCAGACCGAGCAGGTTCTGCGATTGTCTGAAGGGCTGGATTTCCGCAATCGCATTTTCCAGCTCGCGCATATGATCGGTTTGCTGGAGTATGGGCCGCTGATAGATGGCATAATATCGGAAAACACCATAGAAGGCAGCCGCAATCAGGCTCGTTGCCGTGTGGAACTTGCCAACTATTTTGCAGCTGCAGTCTTGATGCCATACGATCCCTTCATCGCGGAAGCCCGTAAGTGCCGATACGATCTTGACCATCTGGCCGCCAGGTTCGGGGTGTCACTGGAACAGGTATCTCATCGCGTCACCACGTTGCAGCGCGAGGGCAATCAGGGTGTGCCGTTTTTCTTCCTGCGCATCGACAAGGCCGGAAACGTCACCAAGCGCTTCAATGCGACAACCATTCACCTGGCCGAATATGGTGGCGCCTGCCCCCGCTGGGACATTCACATCAGCTTTCGTATGCCAGGGCGCATTCTTCCGCAATTTGTCGAAATGCCCGATGGCTCAAAATACTTTACCATCAATCGCACTGTCGACCGCCCGACTTTCGGCCACCAGAGCCAGGACCATCGCCTTGCGATCACCCTTGGGTGTTCGACTGATTACGCAAGCGAGCTTGTCTATGCCGGGCAATTTCAGATTGGCGATCCGGATATATTCACGCCAATAGGGATCAACTGCAGATTGTGCCCACGTCATGCCTGTTCCCAACGCGCCCACCAGCCCATACATCTGGACTTGCCGATAGACGAACACAAACGTGGTCAGACCCGCTTCGAGAGTTAGGTGATGACCTCGATTACCATGATCTAATTATTGAAATTGGTTTTCGGCCTCACACTTGGCGCCTCCAGGGAAATCGGCCTGATCTGCGCGCGAATATTGCGGCCCTTCCAGGGCACCAGACCGTAGGTATTGCACCATTTGGCAAAAAACACTTTGCGCTCGCCCTCGACCTTCAGGGCAAATCGCAGGCACTTGCCTGACTTCTTTACCCGGCCTCCGGTGAACACACCGGGGATTTGCAGCGACACACGGCAATCCGCCGTCAGGCGAGCCGAAGTGGATTCAACCCTGCCCCGGAAATTTCCGGATACTCTGTACTTGCCGGGCTTCGCCCAGCCAAATCCGCAGGACTTGGCAGCATGCGCCGTGTCGGGCACCGACACGCCCCCGGCCGCAACCATAAAACCCGCCAGCAGCAGTGTCTGCGCCGCGATTATCAATCTTACTTGCATTTCGAACCTTCCGTTACTGGCTGCGCCATCCCCCGGACTGGTCAGTGCTTTCGCAAACAAATATGACGTCAATTATAGAGATTCTGCGACTGAAGTGAACCCGCCAGTGAAGATCACTATGCTGGTTCACGAAATCTTGTAGCGTCTGCCATGGCGGCCTCCACCTCCTCAAGCGATCGTCTGGCACCTGTCTGCAAATACTCCATGGCGCGTAAGGCTGCCTCGTGCGCTTCGAGGCTGGAGCCGGCCACACAATCCTCGATCACCCGGCAAAAATAATCCGACTGATGACCATCGACAAATGTGTAATGCACACAGACATCGGTCAATCCACCGCACAGCAACAGCGTGTCCACCTTCAGTCCGCGCAACAGTATTTCGAAATCGGTACCGAAGAACGCCGAATAGCGTCGTTTCCTGATGAGAAAGTCGGTTGGCAAAAACCCCATCTCATTTGCAGCGATCTCGGTGCCGGGATCCCCCTCAAGGCAGTGAACATCCTCATCGCCATCCAGTTCACGGCCGAAGTCGATAAGGTCGGGTCTGTGCACTTCCTGAATGAAAACAACCGGGATGTCGTGTGCCCGTGCGGTGTCGATAGCCTTGCGTGACAGTTCCATCCGCTGCGTGTAACCAGCCATGTTGTCAATCGCTCTCATGTCGCTGTGATCAATGAAGGTGCTGGCCTGAATGTCGATGACGATCAGCGCCGCGCGTCCTTCGATCAGGCTGCGTCTGGAAGGCAATGCTTTGGCCATGTGAGGTCCCTCTGGATCTGACGCTGAAATCGTCTGCACAAAGGTTAGCCCCCTGCGGATCAGATATCAAACAGCACGCCTGTCAGGCAGCCCAGCGTCTGATCGATAAAACAACAGACGCCTTTACCTGAACGTGATACCGCCCCATTTTGGCCGACAAATCCACAAACTACGGTCACTTGGACAAGCCAAGGTTCGCTCGACGGCATAACTATTCTGACCAGTGGACACGGGCGGCTGCAACAGTGGCGCGAACCTCGCTCTGCTGGTGTCTGGATGAAAGGCACGTCATGGCAAAACGATATCCGCTGTCAATTGCTACCATACTCATTTTCCTAACATTCTTTCTCACTCTGCTGGCGCCGGGCGCTTATTCTCAAGAGACCTCTCCGGGAGAATGGAAACTGCGCCAAAAGGCTTCTGACAGCGTCATTCGACTGGTGGCCGAGGACGTCAACAGTACTTCGTTTCGCGCAGCAACCGAAATCGCCAGCCTGCTGTCAAGAACAGGCGGTCTCAGATTGATGACCATTTCCGGTCGCGGCGGCGCCGAGAACATTGCCGACCTGCTATTCCTGCGTGACATTGATCTGGCAATTGTCTCCCTGGACACACTGGAGAAAATTCGAGCCGAAAACATCTTCCCGAAACTGGATCGGCGAGTGGCCTACGTCACCAAGCTGTTCAATGAGGAAGTTCATGTCCTGGCCTCTGACAAGGTGTCCGCACTTCAAGATCTTGCCGGTGGCCGAATTGGCGTAGGCCCCAAAAACGGCACTGGCGATTTTTCCGCGCGCACCATTTTCAACTCGGCAAACATCCAGTTCACCGCTGTCTACGATGACTATGCCACGGCAATTATGAAATTGCAGAACGGTGAACTTGATGCCGTTGTCAGCGTTTCAGGAAAGCCGGTGCGCATGTACGAGAACCTGCCCAGGACGGGGCTGCGGTTGTTGCCGGTGGCGCTCAACCTGCCAAAAATGCCTGATTACATCCCCGCCAGCATTGATGCCAGCGACTATCCAAACCTCATCCCGCCCGGCAAGAACATCAGCACGGTAGCGGTACAAAACGTACTGCTGGCCTTCAACTGGAAACAGGATACCAAGCGTTATCGCAAGGTTTCCAAGTTCATAGACCAGTTCTTCCCAAGAGCTGCCGATCTGAAAAAGCGCCCCAACCACCCCAAATGGCAGGAATTCAACCTGTCAGCCCGTCTCGACAACTGGATACGGGTCAAAGCCGCTATCGACGCCGCTCAAAAGCCGGTCGTCGCGGCAAACTTCGCCGGATGCAGCCCCGGCGATCTGAGAACCGCCTTCACGCAATACCTGGCCGAGGCAAACATTCGCGTGGCTGGTGAAATCTCAAAATCCGATGCCGAACAGATTTTTCAGGACTTCAAGGTCTGGGTCAGCACCGCCACAGTCAATCAGTAATCATAACCACCCTTTGGCCGGCATGTCGCTGCGCCAACCAGATCAGTGAACCCCATCATGAGTACAATCCGTCTGTTTCGCCGTTTCACTTCGCTTGCGGCATTAAAACAAGGTGTTTCCCGTTTGCTGCAATCAGGAGCCATCAACCTGATCGCTGCGAA
>CAYRLR010000323.1:0-4061 GCA_964424975.1 uncultured Anderseniella sp. | reverse complement strand
GCCCCCCCCCCGGACCGTTGATGGCCCTGGAAAATGCACACCTATGAGCGCTGACCGTCGAATTGGAAACGCAATGACCGGAGACTGGATTTCACCGGACAGTGGCAAGACATTGCCACCTGCGGATGTTGTTGCCGAAGCGGCAAAGGCATCCGTGGTCCTGCTGGGCTAGCAGCATGACCGGCTGGACCATCATCTATGGCAACTTCATGTGGCCCAGGGCATTCATGGCTTGCGAAAAGACATTGTCATGGGATTCGAGATGTTTCCGGCCCGGCTTGATTGTGTGCTCAATGCATGGGTCGCCGGCGAGCCGGATGAAGCCGCATTTCTGGAGAAGGTGGAATGGGGACAGGTCTGGCGCTTTGACTCAGACCTCTACATGCCGCTGTTCCGGTTTTGCAGAGACAACCAGGTACCGATGATCGGACTCAACTGCCGCAGGGGCCTGGTCAGGGAAGTTGGCCGGGATGGATGGGACAATGTCCCGGCGGACAACCGGGAGGGGCTGAGCCGTGCCGTTGCCGCGACTGAAGCCTATCGGCAATACCTCTATGAGGTAACAGGGGGGCATCGTGAGGATCGCAAGGCCAGATCAGCGGCCGATCCTGTTTTCGATAGTTTCGTGCGGGCCCAGCAAACCTGGGATCGCGCCTTTGCCTGCCGGATCGCGGAAGCCGTTCAAAAACCTGAATCGCCGCTGGTGATTGGCATTATCGGGCGTGGACATCTTGAGTTTCGACACGGCACACCTTTTCAGCTTGCAGATCTCGGCGTGCCTGACACGGTGGTTCTGTTGCCAACCGATGAACAAGATCATGTCCGGGAAAACATTGCCGATGCGGTGTATCGACTGAGTGCCAGCGGATATGAATACACCAACGGTCAGGGCTTCCAGAGCCAGCGAGTTGATGTCCAGAGGCCATGACCTACAGCAATAGCTGGTGCAATTGTTCGAGCACAAGCTGGCGCGTGTAGGGTATCACCAGCAGTATAAGCAGCACCACATGCAGGCCTGCAATCAGGATGAGCTGCGCCCGGAACGGTTGCTTGCGGGTTTTGTGGCGCAGCCTTTGCCGGGCGGCTATCGCGCCGGGTGTTCCGCCAACGAGTGCCAGCACCAGCAAGGTTTTTTCAGGTATGCGCCATTGACCGTGGATCGCGCTGTGCTTGTCCCATGCGAACATGGCGAATGTCACAAGGTTGATGCCGGCCAGGTACAGAATTAGCGAAGTCAGTGTGCCCATGTGGTGATCATGCAGGCTATACAACCTGGCCGGCAACAGCTCTTTTGGATGGAGACGGATCCCTTTGTCTTGCCCGCGCGTTTGGTGCTGACGTGAAAGGCGTTTGGCCGCAACAGGCCGCGCGCAGACCAACAGTCGTGGACGGACACTCAACGGCACCATATCGCAACGCTGTCCTGGTTGCGCCGGGTGCCTGCCGGATACTGCTGCTCTCGACATGGTTGCCCGATGCGGGAACCTCGAATTCCTCGGAGCGGATAGCTGCCAGTATGCTGACTCTACAGTCAAAACTTTACGCTTGGTCAGTAACCTGAAGCCGGGTAGGCTTGTGTCAATCATCATCAATAGTTGAGGTTAGACCATGCAGCCCTTTCCACTTCCGATTGTGCGCCTGGTGCTGAGCGTAATTGCGTGTTTTGCAACCATTGTCTGTGCAACTGCAGGCGAGGTGTATCAGCCTGTTCGACTGACCCCATTGTCGACGCTGTCATTTCCGGCGGACCCGCGTCTCAATTTCGGACAGGAAGGGACGGTGGAATTCTGGCTCTCGGCGACCGCAGATACCGAGCAACTGCAGTGCGTCATGAGCCATGGCGAAGGCGATACGCTGGATTTCGCCGTTCAGATGCACGCCAAACGCAAGGCTATCTATCTCAAGACACGCTCATTGACCTATTCGGTGCCGCTCGATTTCTCCGATGCGGAATTTCACCACGTGGCTTTCATGACCTCCGGCGGGATTACCACGGTGTTGATCGATGGCGTCAAGCCGGGGATGCCCGGCGATGATCCCGATGTCGTTCTGGAGCTTCCCGATGTGCCAGCCTCGATCGGGCATTCGGGAGTGACCGGGCAACCGATTGCCCTGGGGTGTGATGGTCCGGAACCATTTGAAGGCTGGATCTATTCGCTTCGGTTCTGGGATAAGGCGCTCTCGGCGGGCGAACTGGAATCGGTCCGGCCATTTTACGGTCTTCCGACGCCGGGCTCTTTCGACAATATTGAACAGCTCAACTCAGACCACCTGCTGGCCTATGCCACGTTTTCCAGCGAGCGCCGCAGCCTGCACTATCGGGAGAAGGCCATAAACTCGGAAACACTGGAAACGCGCTCGCCGGTTGCCAGTGACATCATGCTGTTGCGACGGTCATTTCTGCCGGGCGATATTGCAGACAGAAAACTGTCGAGAATCTACTGGCAAAACGGCGCCAGGGGCATTCGCGATCTCAGGTTCGAATTTTCGCGTGAGGGATCCGTGCCGGTGTTGCTGCCGCGACCCGGCGACTGGGACGCTGAAAAGCAACGCACCCTTGAAAAGCTTGCATCAACCGATCTTCGGCAAGCCGGCACATTCGAGCCGGAAGTGCAGCGCGTGCTGACCGAGGCTTATCGTCTGCAGGGCCTTTACAATCCGAATACCGATGTCGGAAAGCACGCCCTGAACGTGACAACCTGGAACATATTCCAGTTCAGGGACGGAGAGGAAATCTGGTCGATTGCCGGGGTCCACGATACCGCCGACATTCAGGGTTTGCGATTTTTCACAAACCAGCGAACCTTCAACTCTCCGATGATGGGCTCTCCGGGGGGAAGCTCGGAAATATTTCATCTGGAAAGGCCCGCGTTTTCGAGTTTCGAAGGCCTTGCCATCGGTCGGGATGCGAAATCGATGATTGCATCAATCTCACTGCTGTACTCGAAGGGGGATGTGCCGGACCAGTATGCTCCGCTGGTCGCCTTGACAAAGGGGCGATGGGTGGAAAGGGACGGCTGTTTGCCCCGGCTCAATGATGAAATGGCGTTCCTGAAAAATCACCGCCATCCTGTCTCGCAAAACACGTTGATGCATGGCCTCTACACCACTCCGACAATCGTCAGGTACATGTTTAACCCTGCATCGCGCTCCCTTACCCAATGGACAGACCGGCAATTGGCATTTGGTGATCGGGAAGAAGACAGCGGACACTGCGGTGCAGCGCAGGTTGGGTCACCGGTGCTGGAATCCGAGCAGATCGTCCGGTTTGACAATGACAAGGCGAATACATTCAAGGGTATCAAGAATGGCAGAAATCACGCGCTTTTGCTGCTCACCCGGAACGGTTCGGTCATCGAGACCGAAAACGGCGGGGAAGACCTTCCCGGCCCCTTTGTCCGCGCCACCAGAAAAGACTCCAGAAACAAGGACAAGATTGCCTGGGGGGGAACATTTTCATTGCCGCACAGGCCGCCCAATGTCCGTGCAAACTTTGTCGGGTATGACATCACGCAGCTTGATCCGCACAATTACCTGAAAAGCCACGGCATGAAGAAAGCGGTGTTCGAGTACCCCGATGATACCAGCAGCGATTACCAGACGATCGACAATAATCTGATTATTCCAAACGGGATGATCTTCAAGAACGTCTCCTCCGGTGCCGAGAATGCCCGCACCATCATGACGGCGGGTTCAGCAGAATACAAACATGCGTGGGCCTACAGTCTAGGCATGAATCTGGGCTTTGGACTTGATGGATTCGGCGCGGCGTTCTCGGCCAACTACAGTCATTCAAAAAGGGTGGAAAACAGAACCGATGATGAGCTGATAACGTCGATAACCCGGTCCAATGCAGTACGATATTCGCTGGTCGCAGATCGTTCAAAGATCAATCTGAGCGATGAATTTCGGCGAGACGTTCTTGCAATGCGTGATCGCCTGCTGGTTGACAGACAAACACCCATGGCCGGTTTCATTGCGAAGTACGGAACCCATTATCCTTACGCGGTCACCTATGGGGGAATGGCATTCCTGGAGACGACGTATTCCAAGGAAGTGGT
>CAYRLR010000322.1:0-4066 GCA_964424975.1 uncultured Anderseniella sp. | reverse complement strand
AAGGACTGGGACGAACGCGCGAACACTCCGGCCGCCCAGACCAAGCAGGCCATACAAAATGCCGTCGGCGCCAGCCCCGGTGTCCAGGCGTTCGTATTCTCACGGCCATCGCTGCCCGGCACAGGCGGCGGTCTGCCGGTGCAATATGTCATCCGCTCGCTCGGCAGCCCCGAGCAGGTGTATGAAGTGGCCGAGGCCATCCGCAAGAAGGCACTGACCAGCGGCAAGTTCATCGTGGTCCAGAATTCCATGTCGTTCGAGACCCCGGCGGCCCGCATTGTCATCGACCGAGACCGGGCAGCCTCCATGGGCGTGCCTGTGTCCGACATCGGCACAACGCTGGGCGCGCTCGTGGGTGGAGCACAGATCTCCAAGTTTGACCGCGATAACCGCAGTTATGATGTGATCATGCAGGTCTCAGATGAGGACCGTATGAATCCGGACCTGCTGGGCAAATACTATGTCCGCGCATCCACCGGCGCGATGGTGCCGCTGTCTGCCCTCGTCAATTTCGAAAGAGGCGTCCAGCCAGCCTCCATCGAGCAGTTCAACCAGCTCAATTCAGCCACCATTTCCGCGATCCCGCTGCCGACAGTGACCAGTGCCGATGGATTGAAAGAACTGGAAACAATCGCCCAGCAGCAGATGCCTGCCGGCTTCTTCACCGACTATATCGGCCAGTCACGCCAGGAGCAGTCGGCCGGCAACGCCCTGCTCATCGCGTTTGGTCTGGCCATCGTGGTGATCTATCTGGTGTTGGCGGCCCAGTTTGAAAGCTTCCGCGACCCGGTCATCATTCTGATGGCGGTTCCGCTGTCATTGTTCGGCGCGCTGGTACCGCTCAACCTTGGCCTTGGCACACTCAACATATTCACCCAGGTCGGGCTGATCACCCTGGTCGGCCTGATCACCAAGCACGGTATCCTGATGGTGGAGTTTGCCAACGAGCAGCGCCAGTTGCACGGCATGGGCAAACGCGAGGCGATTGAAACCGCGGCACAGGTGCGGTTGCGCCCGATCCTGATGACGACGGCTGCCATGGTGCTCGGCGTCATACCGCTGCTCACGGCAACCGGTGCGGGTGCTGCAGCGCGTTTCTCAATGGGACTGGTGATCGCCTCCGGCATGTCTGTGGGAACGCTGTTCACCCTGTTTGTGGTGCCGATGTTCTACACGCTGATTTCGTCCAACAAGGTCAATGTGGTCCACACCGGCGCACCGGAAGCCCATCCCGCGCCAGCGGAATAGGCAGGTCGCCTGCAACTCGCAGCCGCTTGAATTGTGGGCTCGGTGGTAGCGGCAGGCTGACAGGCCAATCGAAGCATCAATCGAGTTGAACATGGTCGATCTCCTTGTTCATGTTTGCGTTCGTGTTGTGGAACCACCTGTCATGTCACATTTGTTCAGCACCATCCAACGCCGCAGTTCATGACCGCCTTCCGAAGACCGTATTGGTGCCCTGCCTGATCGTTTATTTCAGCTCCTGCGCTATTTGTGGTTTTTGATCGGAATCAAGGCGGAAGTGGGTGATTTCGCCGAACGTGAGCCTCGCGACTGCAGTAGGTGTGCGTGACCATTGTTTTAACGAATTGCAGATGAGCATTGTTGACAGGTCAGCACGCCGGTCGTGAGTACAATTGAAAAACGGGAGGATTGATCAAGTGGATACCCTCAAGATTGTAGAACATGCAAGGGCGTTACTGGACGCGCACGGAGACAAGGCGGAAGCCGAGGCTGCTCAAAAGGCTTCCGCTCTCAAAGCCGCTGGCAAAACTGATGAAGCGGCGCAATGGGAAAGAGTACGCAAGGCCATCCATGATCTGCGCTCAGGTCATGTGAGCTGAATTTGCAGCGCTTCATTCTGACCCGAGGTGATTGAGCATGCTTTCAACTTTGCGGACGATTCTGGCATTGATCAGTCTGGTTGGAACGGTGCATGCAGATGCCGCGCACGCCGAGGAACATATTCGAGCTGAGATCGATCTTTCAGAGCAACGGTTTTACCTGTTTGTTGACGGAAGGCTGACAAATTCGTGGCCAACATCAACGGCACGGAGCGGATACCGGACCCCAGTTGGACGATTTCATCCAATCCGGCTGGAGCGATCCTGGCACTCGCGCAAATATGACTGGGCCCCCATGCCGCACTCGGTTTTCTTTCTTGGCGGCTACGCCATTCACGGAACGACGGAAATCAGCCGGCTGGGCCGTGCCGTCTCCCACGGCTGCATCAGGCTGCATCCATCAAGTGCTGCCCGGTTTTTCAACCTGGTCAGACAAGTCGGGTGGCAGGAGACCGACATCGTGATCAGACGGTAAACTTCGATACACTGGAACAAGCCTCAGCCGGGTAACCGGCGGTGTCACAGGAATACCGCACAGGGAACTGAACCCTGGATGGTCGAGATTTTGCCATTGCTTAATATTCAAAATAAGGAATATAACCACAGCGAAACTTGGGGTTACTTGCGGGGGTAGAAAATGACAATAAAGACAAACGGTTTGTTCGCGGCAGGTCTGATCATCGGCTTGTTGCCTGTAAGTGCTCAATCCGCCGACGTGGATGAGGCAATCGGGCTCATCGTATCCGGTGTTATCGAGAAGTCGGCTGGCGTGCAAATCATCGACGTGCCGAATGCCGGTCCCTTGTCAGGCGATACCGATGCCGTGTTCTGGTCTGGCACGAGTGGCCGGATGAGTTTGCCGCTCGCCCCCAACCTGTCTGTTCAAAGCGACGTAGACGTCGAATACAATGATAGCGCATTCGACAGTGATCCTCATGAAGGAGGATTGCGTTATGGCTTTCAGGGGGGTGTTCATGTCAGCTTGCGCGATCCGTCGCAGGGCCTCATTGGTGGCTTTGGTGGCGCAGGCGGATCCCATTACGGCTTTGCAGGCAACGACGAGAACTATGATTACAGGTTTGTCGGTGGCGAAGTGCAAGCCTATCTGGGCGATTTCACGCTGTACGGCCAGGGTGGCTATATCAGCACCCCCGAAACCGGGCCGGCCTTCGGACAACGTCTGGATGATGGCTACTTTGCGCGCGGTGTCGTGCGCTGGTTCTTCGATGCAGACAGCCGGCTGCAGGTGGAAGCAGGCTACGCGGAGCTGGAACGAAACGGCGGCGAAGGCCAGGGGCCGGGCCCGAGAGATCTTGAGGTACTGAGCTGGGGCGCACGCTATGATACCCGGATTGCAGGCCTGCCGTTTGTCGGTGATTCAAACGTATTCATCGGCTATCGCGGCATGCAGCACGACAACTGCTACCAATTCGAAGGCGGATCTGATCTGACCGACCACACCATCATGGCCGGCTTCACCTATCAGTGGGGCGCAACGACCCTGCTGGATAATGACCGGCGTGGCGCTACTCTCGACCTGCCCGCCTTTGCCAACATGATCACATGTGGCGGGCCAGGCGGTAATCCCTGAGACCCGCCCCCGGACACTGACATCAGTGACCGGGGGATTTGCCGGGAAAGTCGTCAGTCAACCAGGGCCTTTTGCACCTATTCTGAAGCATCATCATCACTCTTGCGGGTCAAGAATGTCGCGGATGTTGCCTATTGCACCGGTCAACTGATCAGGGCCACGCGCAGCAAGATGCCGTCAAGCGAATGCCTGGTCATAGCGGTGATAGTGGCGATGGTTGCTGCCGTGGTATTCAGATGGGTTTGGCGCATCGCCCTGCTTGCCTGCAATCTCTCGGAAAAGCTGCCCGTCGCCAACAAGATGATCCAGATCACCCAGCGATAAAACTACTCACACTGATCCGGCAGCGCGTCAGTGCATGCTGATCAACCTGGTCAATTGCGGCAAGCGCACCAGAATTTCATCAAAGTGTCCGCATAAAATTCCCGGATTTTGGCCTGTTTTCCCAATTACCCATCAGGTGTGGGACGGATACACTTCTGGAGACGTATCCAATGAGAGCGGGTTTGATCAGCAGCATTCTGTGTCTGCCACTACTGACAGTTGCAGCCTTGGCAGGAGATAAAGGTGACCTTTGGGCCGGGCCTTATGCGGGCGCGAGTATCGGTTATGCCTGGGGAGAATCAAAACA
>CAYRLR010000321.1:0-4082 GCA_964424975.1 uncultured Anderseniella sp. | reverse complement strand
TTGCCGACACGCAGGTTTTGAGTTTCCCTGAAAAACCATCGCGCTTCACCTTTTCCTGCCGGGTACCAGCAGCGGAGATCATTCAGGTTGACCACATGACCAGATCGCAAGCCGGGGCCGTTGCGCTGGTCATCACCATCGGAATTTTGTGGGGCCTCAACTGGCCAGCCGTTAAATTCATACTCGGATCAGTTCCGCCGTGGACGTTCCGCGCGCTGGCGTTCACGCTGGGGGCCGTGTTGCTGGCGGTCATTGCACGCCGCGCTGGTGAAAGCCTTGCTATTGAAGCACACGAGCGTCGCCCCATGGTAATCGCCAGCCTGTTGACCGTGTTCGGCTTCAATGTGTTCACCGCGTTCGGCCAATTGCTGACCGAGACGTCAAAGGCGGCCATCATCGCGTTCACCATGCCGATGTGGGCAGCCTTGCTGGCTGCAATTTTTCTGGGCGAGAGACTTGGCCTGAACCGTATCGCTTCATTGCTGCTGGGTATGGGCGGACTGGCAACACTGTTAGCCGGTGACGCACGGAATTTCATCGACCATCCGGCCGGGTTTCTGTTCATGCTGGGTGCTGCCGTGTCGTGGGCCGCCGGCACTGTGCTGCTCAAGGCGCGACACTGGACGATCGCGCCCCTTGCGCGCTCGGCCTGGCTGGTTGGTGTGTCTGCCGTACCGGCATGGGCTGGTGCCATGGCGTTCGAGCACCCGTGGACGCTCAATGTCCCGGATGCCCCGGTTCTGGCGGTGTTTGCATTTCATGTCGTAGGTCCGGTTGCACTGTGCTATGCGGCCTGGGTCAGCCTGGTGTCGCGGCTGCCCGCTTCAACCGCCGCCATCGGCACCCTGCTCATCCCGGTGGTCGGTGTTTTGTCATCCAGCCTGCTTCTCGGCGATGTTCTGACACTGGAGAAGGTCATCGCCCTGGGCTTGATTGTCTCCTCGGTGGCATTGACGTTCATTCAGCCAGCGCGCTCACGAAAGTGATGGAATTGCCTTCACCTGGTTCAGCCATGAGAAATCCATGATGCAAATGCAGGCGCTGAACGATACTGCTGCCAGTGCCACCAGAACAAATCCTGCGACCAGGTGTCTCCACCTGGTCGCAGGGTAAACGCTGGCCTACTTGCTCAGTTCGGTCCAGATGGCCGTGTAGAGTTCGGTTGCCTCCGGTGAACATGTCTTGGAGACATACCCGGCCGACACCAGGTCTGCAGGTATGTTCAGTTCCGGTGCATCCTTCATGTCTGCCGGCATGAATTCGGCAGATCCCTTGATGGCGTTTGCATAACGCGCAAACGCGGAAATCAGGGCGGCGTTTTCAGGTTCCATGATGAAGTTCTGGAATGCCTTCGCATTGTCGGCGTTCTTTGCATCCTTCAACACCACAACCTGATCAGCCCAGATCGGAAAACCTTCCTTGGGATAACCGTATTTCACCTTGTCGTTTTTCAGGCGCGCCCGGAATGTCGACCCGTTCCAGTTTACACTGGCCACCCAATCGCCGGATGACAGCTTTTCGGTAGTGCCATAGTCCATCGAAAGCCATTTGGGCTTGGCTGCGACCAGTGCATCGCGAACCTTTTTCAGCACCGTCTTGTCAGCCGTGCAGGGCTCGCCGCCCACATAGGCAATCGCCAGACCCATGATGTCGGCCATTTCCGGCACCACGTTGACCTTGCCTTCGAGTTCCTTCGGCGGATCCATGAAAATGGCTGACGTATTCACGTCGCCCGAGTAAGCGCCAGTGTTGACGGCCACTCCGGTGGTGCCCCATTGCCATGGTGCAGTGTACTTGCGCCCGGGGTCAAACTCGGGACTTTTCCAGTTGTCCATGAGATTCTTGGCGTTCTCCATGCCACCGGGATTGGTTTCCAGCAACAGGCCTTCGCCAATCCAGATCGGAATGAAACTGGCAGACGGCACCACGATGTCATACCCGTGGCCACCGGCACGCACCTTGGCCAGTGCAGTGTCGTTTGAATCATAGTCGGTAAGAGTGACCTTCACCTTGAACTGTTCTTCAAATTTCTTGATCAGCTCCGGGTTGGTATAGTTGCCCCAGTTGAAAATATTCAGTTCGCCCTCGGCCAGTGCGGCTGAAGCAGAAAGGCCGATCATCATGGCTGACATGGCCACGCTCGCAATTAGTTTGCATTTCATTTTTCGTTCTCCTTTTTGAACACGACATACATTTTTCAGGCCTTGCCTCCCTTGCGGCTCAACACGAAAAATACTGATACGACTGCTACGGAAATTGCCAGCAGAACAGTCGATATGGCATTGATCTCCGGCGATATGATGCGGCGCAGCTGACCCAGCATGTAGGTTGGCAGTGTATCTTGTCCACCGGATTTGACAAACTCGGTTATCACCACATCATCCAGCGAAATCACGAAAGCCAGCATGGCGCCGGCCATGATGCCGGGCAGCATAAGCGGCAAGGTGACATATCTGAATGCCTGCCAGGGACTGGCGTAAAGATCGGCCGCGGCACGTTCCAGCGACAAATCCATGTTTTCCAGCCGTGCCCGGATCGGCAGATAGGCAAACGGAATACAGAACGCCGAGTGAGCGGCAATCAGATATGCCAGCCCCTGGTAACCGGTATTTACCTTGATGATGGCGAAGAAGATCAGCAAGGCAACCGCAGTGACGATTTCCGGGACCATCAGCGGTTGATTGATGGCGGCATAGATTGCCGTCATGCCGCGATATGGCTCGGTGCGCGTGGTGGCCAATGCCGCCATGGTGGCAACACAACTGGCAATGGCGGCGGCCGATACAGCTATCTTCAGGGATGTCACTGACGCGTCGATGACCTGTCTGTTCTGCCACGCGGCCTCGTACCAGCGCCAGGAGAAGCCTTCCCAGATCGCTATCGAGCTGCCTGCGTTGAACGAGTATGCCACCAGGATAAGAATGGGCGCATACAGCATGACAAAACAACACGCAGCGATGAACCCGAAGCCGGATTGGCGCTTGATCGAGAACGGGCGTTTGCCGGCGACATCATCAGCCATGCGACTTCACTCCCGATTTGGATGCATTGCGCACGTAAAACAGCAGCGCGACCATGACAATCACCAGCAGCGTGATTGAAAGTGCTGCGCCCAGCGGCCAGTTGCGGCCCTGTCCGAACTGCAATTCAATCAGGTTGCCCAGCATCAGGTTCTTTCCACCTCCAAGTATTCTGGGCGTGACATAGGCACCCAGCGACGGCACGAACACCAGGATGGAACCGGCAATCATGCCGGGTTTCACCAGCGGTATGATGATCTTGCGCAATACCTGCCAGCGGGTCGCGTACAGATCATAACCGGCTTCAACGAGGCGGAAGTCCAGCCGTTCCATCGAGGCGTAGAGCGGCAACACCATCAATGGCAGATAGACGTAGGCCATCCCCAGCATGATGGCGAAGTCGGTGAACATGATCTGGATGGGCGACGAGATCAGGCCGGCCCATTGCAGGACGGAATTGACAACGCCCTCGTTCTTGATCAGCTCCATGATGGCAAAAGTGCGGATCAGGAGGTTGGTCCAGAACGGGATGGTCACCAGGAACAGGAATACCGGCCGCCACCTTTCTGATTTTGTCGCGATGAAATAGGCAGTCGGAAAGCCGATCAGCAGGGTCAGTATCGTCGTGGCGAACGACAGCTTGATCGAACGCCAGAAAATGGAAAGATGCGCATCGGCAAAACCGACGGTATCGTCGAAAATGTCCTTGTGAAAAAATACATCGAACCAGCCTTGCGTCGAAAACTTCCAGATGACGCCGCCATACAGGCCTTTCTGCAGAAACGAATAGACCAGCATGATCAGCAAGGGGCCGAGCGCTGCAAACACGATGATGGTCAGGGCAGGACTTGCCAGCAGCCAGCGATTGCGCACGTCATTGCGGCGTGCGGCCACGCCGGCCTGCGCACCGCTGGTAATTGATTGTGTTGCTGTGGCCGGGGCGTCACTCATGGCAGCTCAATCCCTCACCACCTGGGTGGCGCCGTCATCAATGTCGATGCCGACCTTGTCGCCCTGCGAGAAGTCTCCGGTCTTGCCGCGGGCATTCTGCATGCGCACGGT
>CAYRLR010000320.1:0-4095 GCA_964424975.1 uncultured Anderseniella sp. | reverse complement strand
GGTGCGCCAACCACCAGCACCATGTCGCACTTGTCTGCAATTGACTTGACCGATTCCTGGCGGTTGGTCGTGGCATAGCAGATGTCTTCCTTGTGCGGTCCGTGGATGCTGGGGAACTTTTTCTCCAGCGCCTCGATGATCCCGCGCGTGTCATCAACCGACAAGGTCGTCTGGGTGATGTAGGCAAGTTTCTGGGCATCCTTCGGGGTGAAGGCAGCAACGTCTGCTTCGTCTTCAACCAGGGTAATGGCATTGTCCGGCAACTGTCCCATGGTGCCGATGACTTCCGGGTGTCCGGCGTGGCCAATCAGGACGATCTCGTAGCCGTCCTGGAAGTGGCGCGATGCTTCCATGTGAACCTTGGAGACCAGCGGGCAGGTGGCATCAAGATAGAACATGTTGCGATTCTTGGCAGCTTCCGGCACGGACTTCGGTACGCCGTGGGCAGAAAAGATCACCGGGCGGTCGCCATCTGGAACTTCATCCAGTTCCTCCACGAATATGGCGCCCTTCTGTTTCAGGTCTTCCACCACGTACTTGTTGTGAACGATTTCGTGGCGCACATAGACAGGCTTGCCGTGCAGTTCCAGGGCGCGCTCGACAATGTCGATGGCCCGCACCACGCCGGCGCAAAATCCGCGCGGTGCAGCAAGATAGACTTTCAGGTCGGGAAGCTGGTTGGTCATGGCCTCTGGTTCCGTTTCAAAGCAGACTCGTTATGTTGGCGTACATGGGAGATCACAGGCACTGTTGTCAAGTTTACCTCTGGTCGCAGATCCCATGTTTTGCCGTGCATTTCAAAACAAAACCCCCGTACCTGCAAAGGGCCGGGGGTTCGAGTGTTCGCTACCAGGTCAGGATGACTTCTGGTTGAACTGGTCAGTTCAGTTGTTTGCGTACCGCGGCAATGGACTCGTCGATCAGGCCTGATGCCGTGGCACCGGTGACTTCGGCGCCGAGAACCCGGCTTGCGGCCTCAACGGCCAGATCGGCTGCTGCAGCGCGTACATCCTTGATGGCGGCTGCTTCTGCCAGAACGATCTTCTGCTCGGCCAGGCGGCCACGGCGCTCGATCTGTTCCTGCATCTTGACGCGAGCTTCCTCGCCATAGATTTCAGCTTCGCGCTTGGCCTGTGCAATGATGTGCTGGGCATCCGCCTCGGCTTCGATTTTCTTGCGCTCGTAATCAGCCAGGACAGCCTGTGCTTCCTCGCGCAGGCGCTTGGCCTCGTCCAGTTCGTTTTGAATGGCACCGGCCCGCTCATCAAGCGACTTGGCAACCATGCCGGGCACTTTCAGGTAAACCAGCAGAACCACAAACAGGATGAAGGAAACACCGACCCAGAAATCAGGTTGACTGAACATGACTAGATCCTAACCCTTGGCGGCGGATGAGACCGCCGACGAAATTGCCGCTTTTGAAGGCTTCTTGCCCAAAAGCTCGGTCACGATGGCTGCAGCCGTTTCCTGCGCAATGCCGGAAACCTGCGTCATGGCAGCGTCACGTGTCTTGGTGATGGAAGCTTCTGCTTCCGCCAGCTTTTTGGCCAGCCGCTCATCAAGAGCTGCGGCTTCCTTGTTGATTTCAGCCGTCATCTGCGCGCGGTTTTCGCTCACGATGGTGTGGGCATTGGCGCGTGCTTCCGCAAGTGCCGCCTCGTAGCTTTCGATGGCTTTTTCCGTATCAGCCTTGAGCCGCGCTGCTTCGGCGACGTCAGAGGCTATGCGGCCATGACGTTGTTCAATCACGCTGCCGATCTTGGGGATCGCCAGGCGAGAGATGATCAGGTACAGGGCGCCGAATGTAATCGCCAGCCAGATAAGCTGTGGCAGAAAGTCTGCTACAATAAGTTGCGGCATAATGCCGGTCTCCTGTCTGACCGCCCAATTCGGCGGCAGGTGGATTTGCCAGACCAGGATGATTTCCGGTTGAAGCAACCGAAAATCGTCAACCTGATCGCTTCCAGAATATCAGGACAACCTTACGGGTTCAATTGAACCCGTGTCGGCCTGGTCTCAAACGCAAAGCCCGCCGGTGTGGAAGACCCACAATCCGGCGAGAACAATGACGAATGATTAGACGCCGAACAGCAGGATGAAGCTGATCAGCAGGCCGAACAGGCCGGTTGCTTCTGCAAGCGCGAAGCCGATGAACAGGTTGGTGCGCTGGCTGTCAGCGGCTGCCGGGTTGCGAAGTGCACCCTGCAGGTAGCTGCCGAAGATGTTACCGATGCCAACACCGGCGCCGGCCATTGCAACAGCGGCGATACCTGCGCCGATCAGTTTTGCTGCTTCAGGTTCCATTTTAAAAACTCCCGTTTAGTGATCTAGTTGAAAGGTTAAGACAGATAACTCAGTGGCTGGGGTGCATTGCATCATTGATGTACATGCACGACAGGATGGCGAAGATGAATGCCTGCAAAAACGCGACGAGGAATTCAAGCCCGGTAAAACCGACCATCACGGCCAGTGGAACAACGCCTGCCCATCCCAGTGCGACCACGAAAGCGGCGAACACTTTCAGCATGGTGTGGCCGGCCATCATGTTGGCAAACAGACGCACAGACAGGCTGACCGGACGAGACAGGTAGGAAATGATTTCGATAGGCACCAGCAAAGGCAGCATGACCATCGGCGTGCCGGAGGGCGCGAACAGCTTCAGATAGCCGAGGCCGTTCTTGTAGAAGCCATAGACGGTTGCACCGAGCCAGACCGTGGCTGCAAGGGCAAAAGTCACGATGATGTGGCTGGTGACAGTGAACGGATGCAGCACCACCGGCAGGGTGAACAGGCCCAGCATGTTGGCGCCGAGGATGAAGCAGAACAGCGTCAGGATGAACGGAAAGAACTTGCGGCCCTCGTCGCCCATGGTGTCGCGCACCATGTTGGAGATGAATTCATAGATGATCTCGCCAACCGACTGCAGCCGGCCCGGTACGATTCGCTTGCCGCCCAGCAGAAGCAGTGCCGACACTGCTACAACCGTCAGCACCATCCAGAGACTGGAATTGGTGAATGAGAGATCAAGGCCGCCGATCTTGATCGGAATGATGCGAGAAATCTCGAACTGGTGCATCGGGTCGAGCGCAAGCCCGCCTTCGCTGCCGTGTGAAGTATTACTGGCCACGCATCCAGCCCCTTTTTAAATCTATTGACCCGATTGACGCACCCGACGCTGCTCGCCGGGTCAAAACCTCAATCATCGTCGTCTTCTTTTACCGACGGCAGGTCGGACCTGCGAACAGATCCGTCACCACCAGTGGATTGCGTGACCCTATAGACGTTCATGACGCCAGCGGCAACACCTACAAAGAAGAACAGGATAAGAAACCACGGCTTGCTGTCCAGCCATTTGTCGAGACCCCACCCTATGCCAACCCCGACGACCACTGCTGCAACCAGCTCCGTGGTAATCCGAAAAGCAAATCCAAGTGCGTTGGATTGCCGTTGCCTGGGCCTGCTGCGCTCGTCCACCGTGACTTGCGCTTTCTTCAGACGGTCTCCAAGTTTCTCAAGTCGCTCGGGAGATGGTCTGTTACGATCGCCACCCATGCGCCTGCTCCTGAAGGTATTGAGGCAGTTTCAGGATCACAAAACCCCTAAAACCGGGCCGGATAATAGGTTTGGCCCCATCTGCTGTCAAGTTTGATCTCTGCTATTCAAGCGTTTGAAATATTTGGGTTTTTTCGCGATATTCCGGTGTGCGGCAATTCGCCTTAACCGGCAGTGGCGTGATTTCATCCTGATGGCCAAAACCCGCCAGACTCAGCCGGTTTGCCTCAGCTCGCCTCACGCAGGCTTTCTGCCGTTTCCAGGTCAACCGATACCAGCTGGCTGACGCCGCGTTCCATCATGGTAACCCCGAACAGCCGGTTCATCCGGGCCATGGTCAGGCCGTGGTGGGTGATGATCAGGAAACGCGTATCGGTGCGCTCCAGCATGGCATCAAGCAGATTGCAGAACCGTTCGACATTATGGTCGTCGAGCGGTGCATCGACTTCATCCAGCACGCAGATCGGCGACGGGTTGGTCATGAACACCGCGAAGATCAGGGCCATGGCAGTCAACGCCTGTTCGCCGCCTGACAGCAGCGAC
>CAYRLR010000319.1:0-4108 GCA_964424975.1 uncultured Anderseniella sp. | reverse complement strand
CGTGACCGATTATCGCGCCAAGCATGATCGTTATCCGAGCTTCTATGCAGCCCAGGCCTATGATGCGATCAACCTGATCAATTCGGCCGTTGTCGCTACCGATGGCAAGGTTGAAGACAAGGATGCATTCCGGGCAGCGCTCAAGAAAGCCGACTACAAGTCGGTACGCGGTGATTACACCTACGGCAACAACCACTTCCCCGTGCAAAACTACTATCTGCGGCAGGTGGTTGAAGGTCCGGACGGCAAGTGGACCCACAAGACGATATCAACCGTCTACGAAGCAACCGGCGATGACCACGCCAAGGATTGCCCGATGAAATAGGCGGAATTTCAGCCTCGACATTGCGGCCCGCCCTCAAGCAGTATTGAGGGCGGGTTTTTTTAGGGTAACGGAGACGGTTGGTGAAAATTGTTATTGTTGGAGGCGGGATTGGCGGACTGGCAGCAGCCCTCATGCTGCATGATCGCGGCATTGAAGCTGAAGTTTACGAACGCTCGGAAGAAATTCGTGAACTCGGGGTCGGCATCAACACCCTGCCCCACGCCATAAGGGAACTGGCCAATATCGGTTTGCTCGACGCGCTGGACAAGGTCGCCATTCGCACCCACGAACTGATCTACCAGAACCGGCAGGGCCAAACTATCTGGCAGGAGTTGCGCGGTACCGATGCCGGGCTCGACATGCCGCAGTTTTCAATTCATCGCGGCCGCCTGCAGGCGGTGTTGCGTGATGCCGTGATTGAACGGCTCGGACCCGGCGCCATCAGAACAGGTCACGCATGTACCGGGGTACGGCCGGGCAACGGTTGCGCGACTGCAATGTTTCACACCGCAGGTAACCAGGATTTGCAGGTGGAAGGCGATGCAGTCATTGCCTGTGACGGCATCCACTCGGTGGTGCGCAAGCAGTTCTATCCCGATCAGGGTGATCCGAAATGGAATGGCATCATGTTGTGGCGTGGCGCGTGCCTGTGGGAGCCGTTCCTGACGGGACGTTCCATGGTGATTGCCGGCGGCATGGATGCGAAGCTGGTTCTGTACCCGATTGCAAACGATGCGCGCTCCGACGGCAAGGTGCTGATGAACTGGGCGGTGGCGGCAAAGTTGGGGGATGGATCAACCCCCATGCCGCGGCGCGAAGACTGGAACCGCGAAGGCGTGATGAGCGAATTGCTGCCGTTTGTCGAAAACACGTTCTCGCTGGATGTGCTGGACCCGCTGGCGCTCATTCGGGAAACAGGGACGTTTTACGAATATCCCATGTGTGATCGTGACCCGGTTGAGCAATGGACGTTTGACCGCGTGACCCTGCTCGGTGACGCTGCTCACCCCATGTATCCGGTAGGATCCAACGGTGCCAGCCAGGCGATACTTGATGCACGCTGCCTTGCCGACAGGCTTGCCGAGTGTGGCAATGACGTCAGCGCGGCCCTGCTGGCCTACCAGGCAGAACGCCTGCCCGCCACGTCGGAGATCGTGCGGCAAAACCGTGGCGGCGGACCGGAACGGGTTATTGACCTGGTCGCTCAACGCGCACCGAACGGGTTTGACCGGCTGGAAGACGTCGCCGGCAAGGACGAGCTGGAAGCGGTTGTACGTGGCTATCAGAAGACCGCCGGCTTCGACAAGGTTTCAGTCAACAGGTGACCTGGTCGCATGGCTTTGGTGCAGGTTAAACCTATCGAACAGTTTTCGCCACAGCAGCGTTTCATTGACGTCGCGGGGAACCGCAATATCCGGAAACCGGCGCAAGGTTTGCCAGCATTGCGCTATCAAATACGGGACCAGCACATGGAGCAGGCTGTTTATTGCGTACCTTGTTATGCTCGCACTCAACGTCGAAGCTTTCATGCCAAAAAATGGACCCGCCCTATCGGCATGTTTTACCAGCGGATGGCAAGTGCCTGTTCAACAAGCCGCGAATAACAGCCTTCCATCGGAAAACCGATACCGGTCAGGGGTTTGATACGTTGCTGGCATCATATTGCTGGCGGGACTTCCGGATGTCAGACTGGTGAGCATCCGCCCACACCGCCAGATTGCGTATTGCCCCGTCAAGCGAACCACCACGGTCTGTCAGTGAGTATTCGACCTGAGGCGGTTTGAGGTCGAGAACCTTGCGCGAGACCAGACCATCTCGCTCCAGTTGCCTGAGCGTTACCGCAAGCATGCGCTGGGAAATGCCGTCAACCACGCGCCGCAGCGCATTGAACCGGCACGGCCCTTTTGACAATTCAGATATCACCAGCACCGACCAGGCATCGCCGACACGATCCAGCACATCGCGGATAGGGCAATCGTAGGTCTGGTTTCTGCGCGCAGGCATCAGGTTACCTTGAGGTGACTATGTGACCATCGAATGCGTATTCCGCGATCACGGCTTTGCTTCTACATAGTTACTATTAGTAACCTTATAAGGAAAGATCAACAATATGAAAATTCTGGTAATAGGCGCGACGGGCATGATCGGATCACGCATAGTCGCCGAGGCGTTGTCGAGAGGGCACGAAGTCATCGCGGCGGCGCGCAATCCGGATCAGGCGCAGCAACGCAAGGGGTTGAGTTCCATCGCCCTGGACGTAAGCGACACGGGACAACTTGCGCAGCGCGCAGCACTCGCAGATGTAACGGTATGTGCAGTCAGCCCGCGTAGCACCGGCGATGCCGAAGCAGAAGCGATTGCCTATGCCGATGCACTGATTGCAGGCCTGGCAGAGGCACGGGTTGTGCTGGTTGGCGGCGCAGGCACGCTGAACCTTCCCGACGGCACGCCGGTTGCCAGCATTGTTCCCCAGGCATATGCCGCAGAGGCCAGAGGCATGCGGGCCGCATACGAAAAGATCAGCGCAAGCGCACTGAACTTCACCACACTTGCACCGGCCGGACAGATTGAACCTGGAGACAAAACCGGCAAGTTCAGGACTGGCGAACGCACCTTGCTGACCGACGCGGATGGTAACAGCCGTATTTCAGCCGAAGACTATGCCATCGCACTGCTCGATGAAGTCGAACACCCAAAACACGCAGGCGGACTGTTCACCGTCGCCTATTGAGTGCATCACCGACACAACCTCCACAAAAAAAGGCGCCCGTTTCGACGGGCGCCTTGACTAACTGACCGGCGCAGATCACGCATCCGGCGACGGCGGCAGGAAGTGGATATTGTGCTCGCTTGCCAGCCGCACGACTTCTACCGGATCGGGCACATTGTCGATCTTGGTAAACAGGTCCCACAAACGCTGCGTGGGCGATACCCAGAACACACACGTCACGTCCTGGCCCGACTTGTTGAAAATGCCGTGAGCCAGACCGCGCGGCAGGCGGATCAGTTCGCCGGCAGTGGCGGTTGCATCGGCACCGTCCAGAAACAGGTCAAACCGGCCCTCCAGAACATAGATGAACTCATCCTGGTCGGGGTGAATATGCGGCGGCACAAAAGTGCCGTCCGGAAACGTCGCGTGCCAGGAAAACGAGCTTTCGCACAAGTGCTTGGGCACATAGGTCTGGCCCAGGATATTCCACTTGATACCGTCAATACCTTCGTTTGCCGGCATGACGCCCGCTGTCATTTCTATCATGATTTCCTCCTGCCGGACGCCCCGGTCGATAATGCTGAATGGCCCATTCGACACCGGGAACCACCCCCGTGCAAGACCCTAAAAGTGCAAAATAATTCAGTCATGCGGTATTTGAAGTCTGTATGTTTTACCTTTATCGTGCATATTCAGTAGCACGTCGAAACAAACAAGACTGCACTTGAATACAGGCACACTCGGGAGGAGTTTGAATATGTTGAAAAAGACAGGAATGGCCGCACTTGCACTGGCGCTGATGGCTTCAGGCACTTATGCAGCTGATATCAAGATCGGTTACGTCACGACGCTGACCACACCGGCAGCCGTCCTTGGCAACGACATGAAGGACGCCGTCAACCTGGCGGTTGAACACCTGGGCGGCAAGATGGCCGGCAAATCTGTCGAGATCATTTTCGAAGATGACGGCTTCAAGCCGGAAATCGGCAAGCAGAAGACCGACAAGCTGGTACAGCAGGACGATGTGCCGATTGTTGCCGGTTACATCTGGTCCAACGTGCTGCTTGCATCCG
>CAYRLR010000318.1:0-4119 GCA_964424975.1 uncultured Anderseniella sp. | reverse complement strand
GCCAGCAAACGCAGAAAACCGGTCAAACGTTTCCATCTAAGTGAAACATGCTCTAACAGGTGACAAGACTCAAAAACGCCCTTCCGATAAATCGGAAGGACGCTTGAATGGTGTAGGACAATCGCAGCAATCAGGCTTCGACGGCGTATTCTTCGCAGAAGAAGTAGCGTGTGGGGTGAATGGAGAAACCCTTCACTTTCTTGTCCATCGGAATGAACAGTTTGCGCCACAGCGGCTGCACAATTGGTCCATCTTCCTGCATGATCATTTCAAGCTTGCCAATGAGTTCGGTTCGCGCGGCAAGATCGAGTGTGCCTTCTGCCTGGGTCAGGATTTCATCAAACTCAGGATTGGCATAGTGGGTTTCATTCCACGGCACGCCGGAGCGATACGCCAGACCCAGCACCATAAAGCCAAGCGGTCTATGCGCCCATGAGGTAAAGCCGAACGGTACCTTGTCCCAGACATCCCAGAACTTGGCCGATGGCATCACATTCATCTTGACGCGAATACCGGCGTCCTTCCACTGTTGAACGCATGATTCAACCACGGCCAGTTCCCACGCTGGATCAGGCTTGCAGGTGATTTCCGCATCAATACCATCTGGATGGCCAGCTTCCGCCAGCAGTTTCTTGGCAGCTTCCACATCGCGTGCCATAGCCGGCAGCTTTTTATAGTCCGGATGGATTGGGCAGACATGATGATGTTCAGCGGTCGTTCCCAGGTCACCGACGGCAATTTCAGTGGTCTTGCCCACGTCACACGCCAGACGCATGGCCTTGCGAACCTTCGGATCATCAAACGGCTTCTGATCCACTTGCATGCGCACGACTGCCGTAGATGCGGTTGTCGTGTCATACATGTTGACATGGTCCATGGCCTTGAACAGGTCAAACTGCTCCACATTGCCTTCATAGACACCATGTACCTGCTTGGACTGAACAGCGGCGGCAGAGGCAGCCGTGTTGTCACCGAGATCGACAAACTCAACGGAGTCGAGATGAGCCTTTGAATTCGGGCGTTTTTTCAGGACTGCCTTGCGGCCGACTTCAAACTCGACAAGTTCAAAATCACCATGGCCGTTTGAGCCCATGCCGAACTCGCCGTTTTCTGCCGGATCAAGAATAGCCAGAGGATAGTGGAACAGATGCTCCGGTACCGCGACCTGGGCTTCCTTCAGGTTCATGACAAGTGTCTTGTCGTCTTTGACTTCAATGGCGTTGGCATCCCACAATTCAGTGGTCATGACGGCTTCGCCCTTGTCGTCCTTCTTGCCGGAGTCAATCTCGTTGAGCATATAGCCCTTCATCAGGCCGACAACCGACGAACCGGTGGCCGGGTCCAGGCAATGCCTGATGTTCCAGGCGATCTGTTCGGCAGTCATCTTGCCGCCCTTGAACCACTCGATGTCGTCGTTGACGGTAAAAGTCCAGGTTTTCAGATCGTCAGACGCGGACCATGAGGCCAGGTCCGGACGGGTGATATTGTCAACACCGGTGCGGGTGACGTAGCGCACCATCTGGCGCGTAATATTGGAATCATAAATCCATGAGAACGTGTGCGGGGAATTGATCTTCGGCACACGCATGCCGATTTTCAATGTGCCGCCGCTTGGCATTTCAGCAGCGCGTGCAGGCGCCGCGAACGGCTGGCCTGTAATCTTGCCGGCCCACATGTATGCAGCACCAGCAGACATACCGAGCAGTGTCGAATACCGTACAAATTCACGGCGATCGATAAGCTTGTCAGCAAGTTGCTGCTTCAGCTTCGGAATCCAGGTATTTTCTTTATCAGGCATAATAAGGCTACTCCTCCCGTGGTTACACAACGCAAGCAAACGCCGCCGCAGCAGCATTTGATTGCACTAGCAGGCAGCCTATCATCCGAACCTCCGGACGCAAGACCGCAAACCGAAATTGCCTGCCACTCTACGGCAGGTATTTCCAGAGCAAATCATGGCAGGACAGTTCAATGTATGGCACCCCCCATAAGCGACACTTACATGTCATATCTGGACACAAAGTGTAGTTTCGAAGAGTCAGGGAAGAAGAAACGGCGGATCACCCAATTGGCCGGTCAGGACACGTTGTCGGGCAAAACCGCCTTGCGCTGTTCCATGAACGCAAGCAGTTGCTCGTCAATCGCCTGATCAAGATCAGGGGCAACATACTCATTGAGCTGCCTGGTCCAGATCGCATTTGCCCGCTGGGCTGCATCCAGCGAGCCATCCGCCAGCCATTGCTCGAATGAATTGTTGTCTGCAACGCTCGAACGCCAGAACGCATTTTCAAAATTGCGCTGGGTGTGGTTGCAACCGAGGTAGTGACTGCCCGGCCCCACTTCTGCAATGGCATCCATGGCCTGGCCGTTCTCGCTCAGGTCAATACCACCGGCGAACCGCTGCATCATGGACAACTGATCACAATCGATGATGAACTTCTCGTAGCTGGAGGCCAAGCCGCCTTCCAGCCAGCCTGCGGCATGCAGCATGAAATTGACGCCGGCAAGAACGCCGGGGAACAATGTATTTGAACTTTCGTGGGCAGCCTGCGCATCCGGCAGCTTTGATGCGCACAGAGAACCGCCCGACCGGAACGGCACGCCCATTCGACGTGCCAGTTGCGCGGCGCCAAACAGCACATGGGCTGGTTCGGGCGTCCCGAATGTCGGCGCGCCCGACTGCATCGACATTGAAGACGCAAACGTACCGAAAACCACCGGTGCACCTGGACGGCAAAGCTGTGAAAATGCAATTCCCACCGACGCCTCCGCCAGTATCTGGGTCAACGTGCCGATAACCGTCACAGGCGACATCGCGCCGGCCAGAATGAAGGGCGATACGATGGTTGCCTGCCCCGCACGCGCATACACCTTGAGGGCTCCGACCATGGTGTCGTCAAACACCATCGGTGAATTGGCGTTGATCAGGTTGATCAGCACGCAATTGTTGTCGACAAACTCATCGCCAAAAACAATTTTCGCCATGGCAACGCTGTCCGCGGCACGCTCGGGAGCCGTTACCGACCCCATGAACGGTTTGTCGGAATACCGGACATGGCTGTACACCATGTCGAGGTGGCGCTTGGCGACCGGAATATCCACCGGTTCACACACCGTACCGCCGGAATGATGCATGGCCGGCGCCGTATATGCCAGTTTAACAAAATTCCGGAAATCCTCGATAGTCGCATAGCGGCGTCCGCTATTCAGATCATGTACGAATGGCGGGCCGTACACCGGCGCAAACACGGTGTTCTTACCACCAATTTCCACGTTTCGAGCCGGGTTGCGGGCATGCTGGGTAAATTGCGATGGCGCCGTTTTTGTCAGCGACCGCACCAGGCCCTTGGGAAACCGGACCCGCTCACCCTTGACATCGGCACCGGCGGCTTTCCACATATCAAGCGCCTCGCGATCGTCGCGGAAATCGATGCCGATCTCCTGCAACACGGTCTCGCAATTTGCCTCGATCAGGCTGAGCCCTTCTTCGCCCAATACTTCGTACAGGGGAATTTCGCGCTTGATGTAACTGAATGCCTGAATGCCACCGCCAAGCCGCACAGCACGGCGGCCTTCGGCACCGCCTCCGGCCCGGCGGCTTCGGCGTGCAGGAGCGGCATCAGACGGCGCATCGGTTTGTGTAGACATGACGGAGTTTCCACCTGTTGAGTAAAGCTAACCATCTTGTTAGGCCGATTAGCAGCAAGCTTCTTCCGGTGATGCGTCCAGAAATGGTCAATTAGCGACCATGACGTGCTGCGTGTCGAATGATCTGGATCAATCCCCTTGTTCGCGAACGATGGCACGCTTAAAACAATGAAGTCGCCATTGTGGCCATAAACAGGGAGAGCATTTGCAATGTTCAAGAAAATACTTGTACCGGTTGACCTCACCCATATCGATCTGGGTGCCCAGATGATCACTCAGGCTAAGGAGATCGGTGGCAAGTCCGCAGAGATCATCCTCACCCATGTTGTCTACGACATACCCGCCTATGCAGCAGTCGAGATTTCGGGAGAACTGCTGGGCAAGACACACAAGTGGGCCAAGGCGGAACTGGAAAAACTTGCAAAGGACAACAAGGTTTCCGGCCCCGTGGATCTCAGGCACGGCTCTCCC
>CAYRLR010000317.1:0-4129 GCA_964424975.1 uncultured Anderseniella sp. | reverse complement strand
CAAATGTCTCACATCAAACGCAAACCGCTTTAGAATATCGGACACTTTCAACCGTTTGCGATTGATGCGCGAGGGTTGGTAGGGCAGAGAGAGGTTGACCAGACAAGACCAGATGACGTGGTTGTTCACGCTGGAAACTGAATTGAGGGAACATTATGAACAGATTGCAATACAGACTATTCGTTGCGGCCATGATGGTCTGTTCATTCGGGCCAGGTTCGCACCTGGCAATTGCCGATGAGAATCACGCAGCCATTGGTGATGAGATCAGAAACGTCCCGCTGTTCGACGCGCATGTACACTACAAGGAGCCCGCATGGAAAGCCTATCCGCCGGGCAGTATCATTGAATTGATGGACAAGAACGGCGTCGCGATGGCGTTGGTCTCTTCAACCCCTGACGAGGGGACAATCATGCTGCGCGATTATGCGCCCAATCGTATTGTTCCCGAACTCAGGCCCTATCACGGCAAGGCAGGATCAGGAAACTGGACCAAGGTGCCCGGTATGAAGGAATACCTGGAGGGTCGTCTGGAGAAATATCAGCACGACGGCATCGGTGAATTTCACATCCATAATCTCGACACTTCGGATGAGCCGCTGTTTCGGGAAGTGATTGAAATGGCGAAGGCGCGCGACATCAACATTCACGTGCATTCAGGAGCAGCGCCGATACGTTGGCTGTACAAGTTGGATCCGGACGTAAAGATCATTTGGGCGCATGCGGGTTTGGGCGAACCGGCATCGGAAGTCTACAAACTCATGAAGCAATATCCGGGCCTGTTTGCGGACACGTCCCTACGCGAGTATGAAATTCTTGGATCAGGTGATGAGCTTGATCCGGAATGGGAAAAAATCGTTTTTGAATTTCAGAACCGTTTGATGGTCGGAAGTGACACCTGGGTAAACAGTCAGTGGGATCGATACTCCGATATCATGACGTCCAATCGCCGGTGGCTCTCCAAACTGCCGCGCGCTGTCGCAGAGAAGATCGCATACAGAAATGCAGAAAAGCTGTTCGGTCGAAAGATCACTATGGATCAAGTCGGGACGCGCTGACTGATATTGCTTCTGGAAAGAAGGTGTTGGTCGGATTGCGAGCGCCAGAGTCCGTATTGCCGCCTGTGCCGGCAAGATCGGCGTCTTCGGCAAAGCTTTCAACAGCCCGCATTTGCTGCCTTGGCTGTGACTGTGACTACATACAGTTGATCTAAATCATGGAGCCGGCTGCCAGATTTCATATTATGGGAAATCAATCGCAGAAAGGCCAATCATGTCAGGTGTAGTTACAGCAACAATTCGCGAAGCAGTCGGCGTCTTTCACACCGCTGCCGAGATGGAATCCGCAATCGAGGAGCTTGAGGAAAACGGCTTCGACCGGGCAGAGATCAGCCTGCTGGCAAGTCAGGAGGCAGTGCATGAAAAGCTCGGCCATGCCTACGCCGATGCCAAATCACTCGAAGACAGCACGCTGGCGCCACGCACGGCCTTTGTCTCGACTGAATCGATCGGCGATGCGGAAGGCGCGATGCTCGGCGGGTTGATGTATGTCGGCGCGCTGGTAGCGGCAGGCGCGGTTGTCGCATCGGGCGGATCGTTCGGGGCGCTTCTGGCAGCAACGGCAATTGGCACGACATCAGGCGGGCTTGTTGGCGGTGCCCTGGCGGCCCTGATCGGCGAACAACATGCCGAAAGTCTCCAGCAACAGCTTGATCGCGGAGGCCTGCTGGTCTGGGTGCGCACGCCCACCAAGGCTGACGAGAGCCGGGCGGTGGATATTCTGAAGCGGAACAAGGCAGGTGACGTTCATCTGCACACAATTGAAGCCTGATCCCTGCCCGGCCAGTCCGGATAAAGCATCAGGCAAGCCGGAGATCAATTGAATGACCCTTGAGCAGTTGAAACAGGTCGTCGGGCCTATCGGCGAACAGAAACTGGCTGCGATCCTTGCATCGGGAGCAAGGATTGAGGATGTTGTCGAAGCAAAAGCACTGGCTGATGGCAAGAGCGATATTGTCGGTCAGGGCGAACAGGTCATCCGGGGGCCTGTCAAGGAAGTCCTGACCATTCTGACTGCCGCCGGTTCCTGAACATTTTCTGGACCATGTGACGTGTCATAAAGCAATGCGGCCACCGGAGCGAAGCCATGAAAGACCAACGCAGCGAAAGCGAACTCAAGAAGGCACTGCTTGATCCTGCAGGCTCATTCAGCTGTCCAGCGGACGTGCTGGCCAGCGAGGCATTCGGCAAGCAGGACAAGATCGAGATACTGCGCCGCTGGGAATATGACGCCGCCGAGATGAGCGTTGCCAGCGAAGAGGGCATGACCGGCCCCAATGGCGCTGACCTGCTGCAACAGATCGTCACCGCACTACAGGACCTGGCAGGTGACATTGATACCGATCACACGCCACCGACCAAGCAAGGTGGTCTGCCTCGCTCGGCGGTGAAGTCGGAAGGCTGACACTCCGAAGCCATCTGACATTGTTGCAGTGTCCAGGGGGACAGGTTCATGGATGGGCAATTCTGGTACCCGATGACGGCCAGCCTGGTTGCCGCGCTGGTGACAACGATCGGAATTCTGGTCGTACAACGTCACGAAGACTGGGGTCGACAGAATTCCAGTTACTTTGCCGCGTTTGCTGCCGGTGTCCTGATCACGGTTTCATTTCTGCATCTGATCCCGAAAAGTTTCGCCCTGCAGCCATCTGCTCCGGCCTATCTGCTGACCGGCTATCTGATCATGCACATACTGAACCGGTTCATTACAGCGTGTGTGTGTGACCGGCCCGGCAGGGCGGACTATGCAATCGGATTGATCCCGATGCTGGGCATCGGTTTTCACTCTCTCATTGATGGTGCGGTTTACTCGATCACCTTCACCGTCAGCACGTTCACAGGCGTGGCTGCCGCCATCGGCATGGTCCTGCACGAGTTTCCCGAGGGTATAGTCACCTACATCCTGCTGCTGAGAAGCGGCATGAAAAAGCAGACCGCATTCTGGCTGGCATTCCTGGCAGCAGGACTTTCAACACCTTTGGGAACACTGATATCGTATCCGTTTGTTCAACACGTAGACCACTTTGTGCTGGGCAGCCTGCTCAGTCTGTCTGCCGGTGCCCTGATCTATGTGGGTGCAACGCATTTGCTGCCGGCTGCCGAACGCGAACCGCGCAGGTATTCCCTGCTCGCACTGGCCGCCGGCATCGGTACGGCAATCGGCATTACCCTCAGCCACTAGAGCAATATCCATCCGTACGGATGGATATTGCTCCAACACTGTGGAATCGAGCATCTTTATCCGATCAGATGATTCCATCTGATCGGATGATGCTCTAGAAGATCACAACAGCACCATGCAGACAGAACCAGGCATCAGGGCGAACAGATGAACATCATTGCACTGGGTTTCCTCGGCAGCCTTGCTGCCGGATTGATGACCGCGGCAGGTGCATTGCCGATCCTGTTCGGCAGGACCGTTTCACGCAGAACCAACGATGTGCTGCTGGGGTTTGCCGCCGGCGTCATGCTGTCTGCCTCGTTCTTCTCGCTGATCATCCCGAGCCTTGAAATTTCCACCAGGCTGTATGGTGAAGGCTACTATCCGGTCCTCATTGCCGTTGGCGGAATCATTCTGGGCGCTGCGGCCATCCATCTTCTGGACGAGCGCATTCCACATCGTCACTTTATCAAGGGATACGAAGGTCCAAAGGCTGAATCGATCAGGAAAATCTGGCTGTTTGTTATCGCCATCACGTTGCACAACGTTCCCGAAGGCCTGGCCGTCGGTGTTGGTTTCGGGGGTGGCGACATAAGTGCGGCAACAACACTGGCACTCGGTATCGGACTCCAGAATGCGCCGGAAGGCCTGGCCGTTGCACTGGCTCTGCAGTCTGAAGGCTACAGCAAGAAGTATGCTTTCACGGTGGCCTCCCTGACCGGACTGGTGGAGCCGGTGGCCGGGCTGGCAGGCGTTGCCGCGGTCAGCGCATCACAGGTCCTGCTACCCTGGGGCCTGACATTTGCTGCCGGTGCCATGATCTACGTGATCAGCAACGAAATCATTCCCGAAACACATCGGCACGGCCACCACAAGGGAGCAACGGCAGGACTCATCATCGGCGTGGTGG
>CAYRLR010000316.1:0-4133 GCA_964424975.1 uncultured Anderseniella sp. | reverse complement strand
ATGGCGTTATGGCGATTTATCGCTTCGAGATGACACGCACCCTGCGCACCCTGTTCCAGAGCATTGTCGCGCCGGTGGTTTCCACGACGCTCTATTTCGTGGTCTTCGGCGCTGCGATCGGCTCGCGTATATCAGAGGTCGGCGGTGTCAGCTTCGGTGCGTTCATCGTGCCGGGCCTTGTCATGCTGTCATTGCTGATGCAGAGCATCTCGAATGCCTCCTTCGGAATCTATTTTCCCAAGTTTACCGGCACGATCTACGAGATTCTGTCTGCGCCGATCTCGACCTTCGAGATTGTGCTCGCCTATGTCGGCGCGGCAGCAACGAAATCGACGATCCTGGCGGTCATCATCATGATAACCGCACGGTTTTTTGTCGACTACCAGATCGCTCACCCGTTCGCCATGGTTGGTTTCCTCGTTCTGACTGTCACAACGTTCAGCCTGCTTGGCTTTATCATCGGCATCTGGGCCGATAATTTTGAAAAACTGCAATTCGTGCCGATGCTGGTCATCACGCCCCTGACCTTTCTGGGCGGCACCTTCTATTCGATCGACATGCTGCCCCCGGTCTGGCAAACGGTCTCGTTATTCAATCCGGTGGTCTATCTGATCAGTGGCTTCCGCTGGAGTTTTTATGGTGCGGCCGATGTGTCCGTGACGCTCAGTCTCGTCATGACGTCCATCTTCTTTGCCATATGCGCAACGGTCATCTGGTGGATGTTCAAGACAGGCTACCGGCTCAAGACCTGACCTGTCGGCGAAAATCAATCCGGAACCTAAAGCCATACCATCCGTTGACTGTGTGAACCCAAACGCGTTTCCACACATTCAACCGGAGGCTAACCGTATGTTATATTTAAGAGTTCTTGCTGCGTCGAGCCTGGTTGCCACAACCATGTTTGCAGCACCCGCGATCAGTGCGGAGACGATCAGATACACCGCAGACCTCACGTCAGCCGCGGCGGTGCCGCCGGCCGACAGTGCAGCCGCCGGCACAGCTGAAATCACCATTGATACGCAGTCCGGAACAGTATCATGGGTCATCGATACCTTTGATCTGAGCGGCAATGCCACTGCGGCACACATCCACGGTCCGGCTTTCCCGGGTAAAAACGCTCCGCCTGAGGTGGACTTGTCCGGCTCCATCCCGCAAGGCTCTGCTGATATCACCGACGAGCAGATTGCCGACATCAGAGCCGGCAAGACCTATGTCAATGTTCACACGGAGAAATTCCCCGGCGGTGAAATCCGCAGCCAGCTGGCAGCGTCTGACCAGATCAGGCAGACTTGTCGCGCGAGCAGACCTGGAACTTCAAGTCAGGCAAGAAAAACCCTGCGCCGGCATGCTTGCCGGCGCAGGGGAATATTCAACACACATGGTGCTTATACGGTCAGAGCCCGGCTTTCTGGGTCTGGCGAAGACCTATATACAAGCTTACGCACATCACCAGCAGCACGATGGTGAACGGGAAGCCCGTTGACACCGCCATGGCCTGCAGGGCGGTCAGGGCGCCGGAGCCGCCGACCAGCAGCAGGGTTGCAGCGACCACACCTTCGAACGTGCACCAGAAAACCCGCTGTGATACCGGCGCATCGGTCTTGCCACCGGCTGTAATCGTGTCGATCACCAGTGAGCCGGAGTCTGACGAGGTAACGAAGAACACCAGCACCAGTATGATACCGAGAAACGATGTGATGCCGGACAGCGGCAAGGGCTTGAGCATCTCGAACAGTTTCAACTCAAGCGCTGCGTCTTTAACCGGTGCAGCCGCATCAGCCACCACCTGGGATATGGCGGTACCACCGAATGCACCCATCCACAGGACGCAAACCGCCGTCGGGATGATCATCACGCAGAACACGAACTCGCGGACCGAGCGACCGCGCGATACGCGGGCAATGAACATGCCGACGAATGGCGACCATGAAATCCACCAGGCCCAGTAGAATGCAGTCCAGCCCTGCGAGAAGTTCGCGTCTTCACGACCGAACGGCATCGACAGCGGGATAAGGTTTGTCACATAGGCAGCGCCACCGGCGAAGATGGTTTCAAAGATCGTGGCGGTTGGTCCGACCACGATGATGAACAACAACAGCACTGCGGCCAGTCCGATATTGATCTCTGACAGCACTTTCACACCGCCATCGAGTCCGCGCACGACCGACATTAGAGCCAGGCCGGTAATCACCGCGATAAGGATAACCTTGGCGGCATTGCCGGTCCCCCAGCCGAACAGGTAGTTGAAACCCGCAAGCGCCTGTTCGGTGCCGAAACCAAGCGAGGTGGCGAGGCCGAACAGGGTGGCGAACACCGCCAGAATGTCGATGCAATGCCCCCACCAGCCCCACACCCGGTCGCCCAGGATGGGATAAAAGGCTGAACGCAGGGTAAGCGGAAGGCCGCGATTGAAACTGAAGAACGCCAGCGCCAGCCCGACGACCGCATAGATCGCCCATGGATGCAGTGCCCAGTGGAAGATGGTGGCTGCCATGCCGAGATTCCGCGCAGCAACCGGGTCTCCCGCGGCAGCGCCAAGCGGTGCCCAGTCAGTACGTGCGCCGACTTCACCGGCGGTTCCGCCAAGCGACGAGGCAAAATGTGACATGGGTTCCGACACGCCGAAGAACATCAGTCCGATGCCCATGCCCGCAGCAAACAGCATGGAAAACCAGCCCATATAGCCATAGTCAGGCGTGGCGTCCTGGCCACCAAGCCGGATCTTGCCGAGCGGCGTGATCATGAGCATGAAACAGAACAATACAAAGATATTGGCCGCGCTCAGGAAGAACCAGTCAAAATTCGACGTCAGGAACGGCCTCAACCAGCCGAAGAACTCTGTAGCTCCCTGCTGGAACATCAAGGTGATGATCACGAAGGCAACAATCGACAGGCCGGAGATCAGGAACACCGGGTTGTGGAGATCGAGGCCGAAAGGGTTGATGTTATTCTGGCCGATTTCGTAGTCGGTTTCGACGGGATGGGGTATCTCTTCGGCACTGTCACCTTGGTTGGCATCTGTCACGGTTGATTTCCTCCTGATGACTGGGCGCGCGGATCTGAACATCCGCGTCATTCGTTTCTTGACCAAAGCATGTCAAAGATAGACACCATCAGCAAGGCAATGCTGACGATGAGTTGATCTGCCGGGGGATAAGTGACCGGCGGTCAGCATCCTGTTTGCAACGTGTCCGTGAGGTTTTGCAGGCTATGCGACGTAATTCTACCCGTGAAATCCAGGCTGGTGTGATTGAAAATTCGCTGAACTGCCACGATGCGTTCGGCTCTTTACCACGCACCGGCGCCCCAGCCGGCATGGGATTCGAACAGGTTCGCGCCGAGCGCAGAAGCGCCGAACCTGGGCATAGTTTCCATCAGTGATGGGGCGATCAACTTCCAGTACCACCCGTTCTGTACATTGGAGACGGGAACCACATGATTGCGTGGCTGTCGGTTCATGGCGCGCAATTTACGCTGGGGTTGTATCCGGGTACCCGCGATCGGTATTTGATGGGACAATGTTGGTGTGTACGGTCTTAGGCGACCCTGGGGCCTACACAGGGCCTGATCCGCAACGCGGCAGTGGCCGGCCGCCATCGGCATATGCAAACATCACCACGATCTCGTCCAGACGCGGCGCATCCGCAACGCACAGCGTCATCGTGTCGAAATGGTCGAAGGACCAGGCTTCATCCTTGTGGCCAAGCGGCAGGTCGAGTGAGGCTCCAACTGAGGCAACTTTGACATTTGAAGAGATCACAGCCTTCCCGCCACCGACCGCCGCACGCATCGGCATGCCGAGCATTGGGTGAATACACGCACCTCCATGCTCCATTTCCCCGTGTAACCCGACAAGTGCACCCTTGCCATATGCAACCGGCGGTCCTTCGAGGAGTTCCGCAATCTGTTCGGAAAGCAAATCACCAACTTCACGACCGATATCGAACAGCGCTGTCAGATCGTGCGTAAATCTGCCTGCCAGTGGATTGCTGACGACAGCAAGTCCGGCTGCACGTGTAATCTTGCCTTCAAGCGGTTTCCCCATCACTCGCAAGATGGTGACGCGGAAGGTAATTATTTTTCGGATTTCAGCCATGTTCAAATCTTTCGTTCAATCAAGTAATCTGTGCCGG
>CAYRLR010000315.1:0-4136 GCA_964424975.1 uncultured Anderseniella sp. | reverse complement strand
GTCGTGGCGCTGCGTGAGATTGGTGATTCCACCATTGACGTGGAAGACCTGCGTGAAGATTACGTTCACTCCATGCAGAAACATGTTGAAGTGGATGAGCCGGAAGAAAGTGCCGTACCGCTGCTGCTGGCCGGCAATGATCCGGATCAGGCAGAGCCTGCTCCGACCGAACAGGATGGCCAGGATGGCTATGACCGCATGAGTGAAGACGATCTGCTGCGCGGCCTGGAAGGCCTGCCGCCGGCAGAAAGCCCGGGCTCGCAGCGTTCCGGCTACTGATACCGAGCTTCCATCAGTTAACCTGATTTTCAGCCGGAGCAATCAAGATTGCTCCGGTTGTTTTGTTTTCCGGCTCGCGAGTGTGTCTGTTACACTGCCACAATTCAGAATTTCGACAGGCCCCAGGCATGATGCGTCAGTACGAGTTGGTTGAAAGGGTCACTAGCTATGACCCGGACGCTAATGAAGCCATGCTCAACAAGGCTTACGTGTACGCCATGAAGGCGCACGGCCACCAGGTCCGGGCCTCCGGCGATCCATATTTCACGCACCCGCTGGAAGTGGCGGCCATTCTCACCGAAATGAAGCTTGATGACGCCACCATTGCAGCAGCGCTGCTGCATGACGTTGTCGAGGACACCGAATCGACGCTTGCAGAAATTGAGCACCTGTTTGGCGGCGAGATCTCGGAACTGGTGGAGGGCCTCACCAAGATCAAGCGGCTTGACCTTATTTCCAAGGAGGCCGCGCAGGCCGAAAACCTGCGCAAGCTGTTACTGGCCATGTCACGTGATGCACGCGTGCTGCTGGTCAAGCTGGCGGACCGGCTGCACAATATGCGAACGCTGCATCATGTGAAACCGGACAAGCGTGCGCGTATTGCCCAGGAGACCATGGATATCTATGCGCCGCTGGCCGGGCGCATGGGCATGCATTCCATGCGCGAGGAACTCGACGACATTGCCTTCAAGGCGCTGCATCCGGAAGCGCGCGATGGGATTATGAAGCGCCTGGAAGCCCTGAGAGCGGAATCCGGTGACATTCTCACCAGCATTGAAGAACGCCTGACCGAAGAACTGGCGGAAAACGGTATCGTTGCGCATGTGTCGGGCCGGGAGAAAAAGCCCTATTCGATCTGGCGGAAGATGCAGCGCAAGCATTTGTCACTGGGGCAGTTGTCGGACATTTTCGGCTTCCGGATCATCGTGGCGAGCGAGGTCGAGTGCTACAAGGCGCTGGGCGTTGCCCACATGGCGTGGCGGGTGGTGCCCGGCAGGTTAAAGGATTACATCTCCAACCCCAAACAGAACGACTATCGCTCGATCCACACCACAATTATCGGCCCGCATCGCAAACGTGTTGAACTGCAAATCAGAACCCAGGCGATGGATGACGTCGCCGAGCGCGGTGTCGCAGCTCACAGCTTCTACAAGGATGCTGCAGACCCGATGGCGGCAGAACGCGGAGTCAGGCTGCCGCACGGAGAGTCCAACTCATTCAGATGGTTGCGGTCGCTGGTCGAAACGCTCGCCGAAGGCGACAATCCGGGGGAATTTCTGGAAAGCACACGGCTTGAGCTGTTTGCAGACCAGGTCTTCTGTTTCACGCCCAAGGGCGCCTTGATTGCTCTGCCCAAGGGAGCCAACGCCATTGATTTCGCCTATGCGGTACACACCGATATCGGAAACTCGTGTGTCGGGTGCCGGATCAATGGCCGGCATGCCCCGCTGATGACCGAACTGGCCAATGGCGACGAGATCGACGTTATCAGATCGCAGGCCCAGACACCGCCTGCAGCGTGGGAGAAAGTGGTGCATACGGGCAAGGCACGCGCTGCCATAAGGCGCGCGACGAGAATTGCCGTGCGAGCGCAGTATGCCGGACTGGGCCAGGAGATCATCGAGCGCCACCTTGCGCGTTTCGATGCGGTCTACAATAGCAAGCTGTTTGGTGAGGCCCTGCGAAAACTCGGTATTTCTTCTGCCGAGGACGGACTGGCGGCAATCGGACGCGGCGAACTGGCAGCCCGCGATGTGATGAATGCCCTGGGCTTTGAAGCCGAGCGCGAAGTGCCCAAGCGCGATATTCGCAAGTCCCGCACTGTGCGCCAGGTGGGCGGTGTGCAATCGATTCCGGTTAGGGGCGTCAATCAGAACCTGCCATTGCATATCGATGCATCAACCGGCGCGGTTCCAGGTGAACGGATTGTCGGTATTCTCAAGCCGGGCAAAGGTATTACCATCTATCCGATTTTTTCCGCAGCACTGCAGAAATTTGATGACGAGCCGGACCTGTGGATTGACCTTGCCTGGGATGACGACTCAGCGACAAGCTTGTATCCGGCGCGACTGCGGGTGGTTCTGCACAATGAGGTGGGCGCGCTGGGTCAGCTCACGCAGACAGTTGCTGAAGGCGGGGCCAATATAGAGAATCTGCAGATGACCGACCGGGCACAGGATTTCTACAATATTGATCTGACCGTCGAAGTTGAGGATGTCCGGCATCTCAATCAAATTATGAATGAACTGGCCCGAAAACCGTTGATTTCCACGGTCGTTCGCGCCACAGGTTCTGACTGACAAATACCGCAATTCCGGTCAATAATGCAAAACGACGGTATATTTCGGGAACGCACATGCGGTGGTGCGAACAAAGCTGTGTGAAAACAAACGGGTAGAGCCGGGTCTTGATGCAATCAAACCCTGTATCGCTCCAGGGAACGGTGACTTTGATGCTGACACAAGACCAGGTGCTTGACGAATTTCGCGCTGCCGGCGCGCTTCTGGAAGGGCACTTCATCTTGTCGTCCGGCCTTCACAGTCCCAGATACCTGCAGTGCGCGCGCGTGCTCATGGATGGCCGGCGGGCAGAACGTTTATGCGCCAGCCTGGCACAAAAAATCCAGGCAGCCGGATTTGGCGAGATTGACATGGTTGTATCGCCTGCAATGGGTGGCGTCGTTGTCGGGTATGAAATGGGCCGGCAACTGAAAGTCCCGGCAATCTTTTGTGAACGTGTTGATGGTAATCTGGTGTTTCGGCGCGGTTTTTCCATCGAACCGGGAATGCGGTGCCTGATGGTTGAAGATATCGTTACAACAGGGCTTTCGTCGCGTGAATGCATCGCAGCGATTGCCGAGGCTGGTGGTGAGACGGTTGGGGCAGCATGTCTGATTGACAGATCAGCCGGCAAGGCTGATGTGGGGGTGTCGCTGGTGTCCCTGGCGCAACTTGAAGTGCCGACTTACGACGCTGACAAGCTGCCACCGGAACTGGCTGCACTGGACGCGGTGAAACCGGGAAGTCGCAACCTGAAGGTCTAGAGCATCTTCCGGAATGAATATTTCGAGTGTGTTTGAATCATGATTTTGAAACGGCGTGAAGCAGTCGGATGGATAAAAAAGGTCAGAAATTTTTTCTGGCCTGAAATCGGATTTCATCGTGCGGCGAAGTACATGTCGCACAAGGTCAACCGGATTTCCGGCTCGCCTCATGCCATTGCACTGGGTTTTGCAGCCGGTACATTTGCGTCATTCACTCCGCTCATCGGGTTTCATTTCATTGTTGCAGCCCTGATTGCCTGGGTGATTGGCGGCAATCTGCTTGCGTCAGCAATCGGGACGTCGGTCGGCAATCCGCTGACATTTCCGTTCATCTGGTTCGTGACTCACAATACCGGGAGTTTTCTGCTTGGCCAGGAAGGGCGCGCGGAAGTTTCCATCTCTGCGCCGGATGCCGGCATCCGGCTGATGCTGGCTCACCCTGCGCATTTCTTCTCGGAATTGTGGACCGGGCTTGAGCCGGTGTTTTTCCCCATGTGTGTTGGTTCCATTCCGCTGGGGCTTGCGAGTGGTATTGTTGCCTATCTGCTGGTGAAACCTGCCGTCGCCAAGTACAAGCAGCGGCGCCGGAAACAGCGTGAAAGGCGATTGGCCGAATTGCGCAAGCGCCGTAGTTCGCCGTCGGCTTCGCAGCAGGGAGCGAGCACGTGATCCTTGGTGTCGGCAATGACATGATCGATATCCGACGCATCGAAACCACACTGGAAAAGTACGGCGATCGATTCGTATCCCGGGTGTTTACAGATGTTGAGAGAGCGAAATCCGACCGCCGTTCGCAGCGCGCGGCATCATATGC
>CAYRLR010000314.1:0-4154 GCA_964424975.1 uncultured Anderseniella sp. | reverse complement strand
GGGCACACTGATTGTTATGCTGGCCAGAATCGCTGCAGCCTGCCACGGTTGCCGTAACGAATCCCTGCAGACTATTTACAAAACCCCCTAATGGCGTCGCTGAACGGCTAAAAAGCCAGCCGGAACATGGGGTTGATTTTTTTCTTGCAATGAGAACAAAATGAGTACAATACTGAGGAACAAAGCCGGAACGACCAGATTGTCTGGCGAGCAACAACGCAATATGAAATAAGGAGCATGAATGTCATGGGGCAAGCGAATCTCAAAGTCGTCGGAGGTGGTTCAGTGGACAAGCAAAAGGCTCTGGAAGCTGCGTTGGGGCAGATCGAGCGGGCTTTCGGAAAAGGCTCGGTCATGAAGCTGGGGTCCAGCTCGGCCATCGAGGTCGAGGCCATTTCATCCGGCTCCATCGGCCTGGATATCGCGCTTGGCATTGGTGGTTTGCCGAAAGGCCGCGTGATTGAGATTTACGGTCCGGAATCGTCCGGCAAGACGACGCTGGCACTGCATGTTGTAGCGGAATGTCAGAAACGCGGCGGCATTTGCGCGTTTATTGATGCCGAGCATGCGCTGGATCCGATCTATGCCCGCAAGCTGGGTGTCGATGTGGACGAACTGCTGATTTCGCAGCCGGATACCGGTGAGCAGGGTCTCGAGATTGCCGATACGCTGGTGCGCTCCGGCGCGGTTGAGGTCCTGGTCATTGACTCCGTGGCTGCCTTGACGCCGCGTGCCGAGCTTGAAGGCGACATGGGTGATTCACTGCCGGGCCTGCAGGCTCGCCTGATGAGCCAGGCGCTGCGCAAGCTGACCGGTTCGATCTCCAAGACCCATTGCATGGTGATCTTCATCAACCAGATCCGCATGAAAATCGGCGTGATGTTCGGCAACCCTGAAACAACAACGGGCGGCAATGCGCTGAAATTCTATTCGTCGGTGCGTCTCGACATTCGCCGCATTGGCGCGATCAAGGATCGTGACGAAGTGGTTGGTAACCAGACCCGCGTGAAGGTGGTGAAGAACAAGGTTGCACCGCCATTCCGCCAGGTTGAGTTCGATATCATGTATGGTGAGGGTATTTCCAAGGTTGGAGAGTTGCTCGACCTTGGTGTCACCGGTGGCATTGTTGAAAAGTCGGGCTCCTGGTTTTCCTATAATGGTGAGCGGGTCGGGCAGGGACGCGAGAATGCAAAAACCTTCCTGCGCGCAAATCCTGATATTGCCAACGCCATTGAAGCCGCGATCCGGCAAAATGCGGGACTTATCGCTGAGCGGATCACCGATCCCGATGGCGTCAAGGCCGATGCTGATGGTGTGATCGAAGATGATCTTCTGAGCGCTGCCGGTGGTGATGATAAATAAATCACTTGCTCCGTCGCTGCCCGGCTCTGGCCGGACAGCGTTGGCTTTCACTGTGAATTAAATCTGATTTCAGGTTACAGCCTGGAAGTTGGCCGGTGCCGGGATATGAGTCCCCCCAAACCCCTGACCCTCATCCGGTTCGGCCTTGCAGGAACACTGACGCCCCATCAGGTCCTGCCGCCAAACGCCTTCCCGACCACCGGGAGGGCGTTTGTGTGTTTGGACGCCCCCGGAGCATGGGGCCAGCAGCAGCCATACAGTCCGCCTTGCGATCTGGCAGTTGCCGCGAACCGGTGACCGGCAGCAACAAATTCCACGGATTTATGGACATAGGGCCAAGCGCAGGTATAAATGCGCCCTCAACATATCCATAGTTTCAAAAAACAGGCTTTCCACTCCATGTCAGGCGTCAACGAAATACGCTCCACCTTCCTCCATTACTTCGTGAAACACGGCCACGAGGAAGTAGCATCATCGTCCCTTGTGCCGCGCAATGATCCGACGCTGATGTTCACCAATGCCGGCATGGTGCAGTTCAAGAACGTGTTCACGGGACTGGAAAAACGTCCCTATAATCGAGCCGTGACCTCGCAGAAATGCGTCCGTGCGGGTGGCAAGCACAATGACCTCGACAATGTCGGCTACACGGCGCGTCATCATACGTTCTTTGAAATGCTCGGAAACTTTTCGTTCGGGGATTACTTCAAGGAACACGCCATCGAACTGGCCTGGAACCTGATTACCCGGGAATACGGTCTCGACGCCAAACGTCTGCTGGTGACTGTCTATCATACGGATGACGAGGCCTATGATCTGTGGAAGAAGATTGCCGGACTGTCGGATGACAAGATCATCCGGATTCCGACGCATGACAATTTCTGGGCGATGGGCGATACCGGACCTTGCGGGCCGTGCTCGGAGATATTCTTTGATCATGGCGATCATATTCCTGGTGGCCCTCCCGGATCTCCCGACGAAGACGGCGACCGGTTCATAGAAATCTGGAACCTTGTGTTCATGCAGTATGAACAGGTGACGGTTGATGATCGCCAGGACCTGCCGCGACCATCAATTGATACCGGCATGGGCCTTGAGCGCATCTCGGCGCTGCTGCAGGGAACCCACGACAATTACGAGACCGATCTGTTCAAGTCACTGATTGCCTCGATCGTGGAGCAAACCGGGGTGGAAGCCATCGGGGCCAACAAGGCGTCAAACCGGATCATCGCCGATCATCTGCGCGCAACGTCGTTCCTGATTGCGGACGGTGTGCTGCCATCCAATGAAGGTCGCGGTTATGTGTTGCGGCGCATCATGCGCCGGGCCATGCGCCATGCCGAATTGCTGGGCGTAACCGAACCGCTGATGTGGAAACTGGTACCGGCGCTGCAACGGGAAATGTCGCAGGCGTTCCCCGAGCTTTCGCGCGCCGGTGACCTGATCACGGAAACCTTGCGGCTGGAAGAAACCCGCTTCCGCAAGACGCTGGAGCGTGGCCTGAAGATGCTGGATGATGAATCAGCCAATCTCAGCGCCGGTGACCGGTTTTCCGGCGATGTCGCCTTCAAGCTCTATGATACCTACGGATTTCCGCTGGACCTGACAGAGGATGCGCTGCGGGCACGGGAGATTTCCGTGGACACCGATACCTTCAAGACAGCCATGGACAAACAGAAAGCAGATGCCCGCAAGGCATGGGTCGGTTCGGGCGATACCAACACGGACGCGGTGTGGTTCGATGTGCGCGATCATACCGGGGCGACGGACTTCCTCGGCTATGAAACCGAATCTGCAGAAGGTGTCATCTCTGCCATCGTGACCGGAGACGGCAAGATGCTGGAGCGCGCCACGAAGGGCGATAAAGTATCCATCATCGTCAACCAGACACCGTTTTACGGCGAAAGCGGCGGTCAGAGCGGCGACCGGGGCGCCATGAAAACGGCTTCGGGTGCACGGTTGAAGATTACCGACACGCAGAAGCGGCTGGGTGATCTGTTCGTGCATATCGCCGTGGTTGAGGACGGTGACGTCAAGCTGGGAGATGCTGTGGAGATGCTGGTCGACCATGAGCGGCGTTCCGGCAACCGCATTCACCATTCAGCCACTCACCTGGTGCATGAAGCCTTGCGGCAGGTGCTCGGCAATCACGTTGTGCAGAAAGGCTCACTGGTCGAACCAGGCCGTTTCCGGTTTGATTTTGCGCACCCCAAGGCGTTGTCGGACACCGAGCTTGAGCGGGTCGAGCAGATTGCCAATCAGGTGGTCATGCAGAATGACGCTGTGTCGACCCGCTTGATGAGCGTGGACGAAGCCATTGAGGAAGGCGCCATGGCGCTGTTTGGCGAAAAATACGGCGATGAAGTGCGCGTTGTTTCCATGGGGCTACAGCCCGGCGCGGGCAACAAGCAAATCTATTCCATGGAATTGTGTGGCGGTACCCATGTGGCACGCACCGGCGATATCGGCCTGGTGCGGGTGATCTCCGAGGCCGCATCTGCAGCAGGGGTGCGGCGCATCGAGGCATTGGCCGGTGACGCAGCGCGCCAGTATCTTGAAACCCGCGACAAACAGGTGTCGCGCATTGCCGGCCTGTTGAAAGCGGCACCGGATGATGTCGAGACGCGCGTTACCGCACTGGTTGAAGAGCGCAAGAATCTTGAACGTGAGCTGGCAGAGGCGAAGAAGAAACTCGCAATGGGCGGTGGCGGTGCATCCGGCGGCAGTGCGATCGAGGATGTCGGCGGCGTCAAACTGCTGGCGCGCGTGCTGGACGGACTGAACCCGAAAGACCT
>CAYRLR010000313.1:0-4173 GCA_964424975.1 uncultured Anderseniella sp. | reverse complement strand
GCAATGTGCATGTCGAGGGAGAGATAATTGTGAACAAGAAACGGGCAGAAGGAACAGAAGTAAAGATAGAAACAGAGGATCCACGATCTGGGAGAAGTCTCGTCCCAATGCTGATTGCCGGACTTGTTCTGGGCGTGATCGGTATGGTTATTGCGCTGGTGCTGAGTTGACGCATCCCGTCAAGACCGTGGATGGCTTTCACCATCTCCTTTAGCGGCAAGCCTGATTTGCCCATGGGTTTGCAGCAACAGAAAGATCATCTGGTTTCGCCTGAGCAAGCCCCTCCTCAAACCGCATCATCCAGCCAAACGTGTGGTCACCAAAATCAGCCAACTGAGACGAACTAGAAAGTGGGCACCAAATCCGCCCAAGTTCGCGTCTCTCGCACCCACGGTTCAGCGCAACACGCCGTTAACCCACTGACATATTTAGACAAAAAGGACGCTGAAGCAATCTTGCCTCAACGTCCTTGTCTGTTCTGGTGGTGGAGCCAGTCCAGTGCGAACTCGTCTCACGTGTCATTTCTCTGTTCTACCGGGAAAATACAGGGAATTTTTGTAAAATAGGGCTGTTTTAGATTTTGTCACCACAGAAAGTACATTGAATACAGTGTATTACGTATGGATTTCCCTAAAAATCGTAACAGGGAAGTTTTTTCTGCGAACAGGGAACTGTTTTTGATGATCAGGGAATTCGTTACACGGAGCAAGGAACCCTTTAAAATGACTTTTTACACTCTGAGACAAGCACAGCAGTGACGAGTTAAATCAGCTAAGAGACGCAACAGCGGACGACATGTTAGCTTCGTCAAGAAGTCCGCTTGCGGCGAATGACATTGGCATAGCTGTGGCCAAATTTTCCAACCCAGGTCCGAATTGTTTCTTGATTAACGGTGATCCCGCGCTCAGCCAGACGGTCTTCAACGTCTCTGAAGTTCACACTAAAACGAAAGTGCAACCATACGGTATGTGAAATGATTTCAGACGGGAAACGGCGGTCCTTAAAGGAACCTGATAGCGGTGACTTTTTTCATAAATTCGCATACCTCGCCACATAAATGCGGTCAACTTGACTATACCCTCTGATATACCTCGCCAGCAATTTACGGTAGAGTACCTGTCTATTTCTTCGACTTAGACAAACCAGTAAAGGGTACCCAAACTGCTGCGTCTTCACAGCCGATCGCCCTGCGTGATTGATCTCACTCCAACGACAAATTTGACCAACCAATTCGGACATCGGACATGAAAATTATCACCGCCATCGGCATCGGCTCAATGTTCCTGTCAATCGTGGTAGTGCTTGTGTTTGTGCTGATGGGCCCTGACCGCTTCTGGCGCTTTTTCGGCGAGCCGGACCTCGGCCCGACGTCCTTCGAGCAGTTGGAACGGCGCGCTTCGCCCAATGATGCACTTGCTTGCCCGCAGGACGTTTGCATGGCGTCAGCTGACATGAAGGCCGCACTTTACCCAGCGACCGCTCGGGAACTCAGGATTGCTTTCGCGAAAGTGATTGCCTCTGAACCTCGAGTGAAAACGGTTGACGCGAACGAGACCGCGTTGACCGATCGCTATATACAGCGAACCGAGCGACTCGGGTTTCCGGATACGATCGTTGTGCAATTCTTCGATCGCCCAGGCAGCCAATCCACGCTTGCAATCTATTCGCGGTCCCAGCTTGGCGAAAGTGACCTTGGCGCGAACCAAGCCCGTATTGAGCGCTGGCTGTCCAAATTGGCGGAACAGATTAAACCCGTCGACTAGGTGATCGGGTCAAAGACATTGTAAGCAAACAAATTGCGATTTCCGGCGCTCTGGACTCAGCAAGCCGTTTCGCCCGTTGGTGGAATCGTGTGGAGCTTTTGAGGCAGTTATACCAACAGCGCTGACGTTTGACTCATTTGGATTCACAAATCAGCTACAGTTCGATTCAAGGTTGGCAAAGGAGATACCCTGTGCCAGCGGTGTTAGCCTTAAGATCCGATTTTGAAAGTACGATTTTGCGGAATCTTGCGCGACATACGCGTGATGCCAGTCGAAGCCGACGGCTTTTGTCGATTGCGGCTGTATATGACGGCATGAGCCGTAGCCGCGGCTGCCCGAATAGGCGGCACGGACCGCCAGGGCCTTCGCCGCTGGGTGTCGCAGATACTCAAGGACCTGGGCTTTTCCCACATGAGTGCCCGCCCGCAGCATCCCAAACAGGATGCCCGGGTGCTGGACATGTTTATAAAAACTTCCGCAACACCCTTGCCGGCCATTTGAGCGCAATTGCAACCACAAAGCCAATCGAGATCTGGTGGCAGGATGAGGCGAGGGTCGGCCAGAAGAACGGCCTTGCCGGTCTGTGGGCCCGTAAAGGGACAAGACCGCGCCAGCCCGCCGATCAGCGCTATAAATCAGCTTATCTGTTTGGCACCATCTGTCCGGCACGAGGAACCGGTGCCGCCATTATGATGACCAAGGCAAACGCCCATGCCTTGCAGTTCCATCTGGACACAATCAGCCGTGCAGTAAAAACCGGCAGCCATGCCGCGGTGTTGATGAATCGGGAAGGATGGCACACCACCGCCAAGCTCAAGTTGCCAGAAAACATCACCATCATCCTGCAACTGGCCGAAGTTGCTGTTCCCGGTGAGCTTTGGGCGCAGATGCTGGCAACAATCGTTGGTCTGAAGGCAGGAGTTCAGTCGCCATGACAACCGATATCATCCGCCATAATTCTGATTGTGCTCAGGGGGCACGCGAAGGCATAGCTATGTCCGAAGTCCCTAAAAACGGCAAATTCTCGCCGCAGCGGCATCAAAATCATGGAAAACTGATCACACAGCGCATCAAGCCTCAAAGAGATTGGAAAAAGGAGGCATGTATGTCACGGTCCGATCGTAAGCGGCCCTATCTGGGAGATAATGGATGAAGTCAAAAAAGGTAGCCGTCGTCGGCGCAGGTCTCGGGGGCTTGACGGCGGCATGTACGCTGGCAGCGCGCGGGCACAACGTTGAGTTATTTGAAAAGAATGACTGGGTCGGCGGCAAAGCAGCGGAGCTTAGTAGAAATGGTTTCCGGTTCGATATGGGGCCGACGATACTGACCGTTCCCCAGGTGCTCTTTCGGGTTTTTCAGGAAGCAGGACGGAAGGTCGAAGACTATATCGATCTCATCAGGCTCGATCCGCAATGGCGCTGTTTCTTTGACGATGGCAGTGTTCTGGATCTGGAGGAAGACGTCGAAAAGATGGCCCAGTCAATCGGGGACTTCACGGGCAATCTCGATGAGGCCCAAGGGTATCGCGACTTCATCGCATTGTCGGAGCGCCTGCACGTCATTTCAGAAAAGTTCTTCTTCTGGAAGAGCGTTGAAGACCTCAAAGACATGTTCAACCTGAAACAGAGCTTTAATCTGTCAATGCTGAGCGACGTTCTGGCGCTGAGAATGGGGAGTTCCGTTGCTGGCACGATTCGGGGGAAAGCATCGGACAAGCGGATCGCGCAATTGTTGGACCATTTCGTCCAGTACGTGGGATCGTCGCCCTATCAATCACCGGCGGTCCTGTGTTCGATCGCTCACATGCAGACAGAGCTCGGTGTCTGGTATCCGAAGGGCGGAACACGCGCGGTGCCCCTGGCTCTGGCGAAACTAGCCGGTGAGCTTGGCGTAAAGATCAGGCTAGAGTGCGACATAAGCAAGATCAGACAGAAAGATGGTGTGGTCGATGCGGTTCAATGTGCCGACGGAGAGATAATCGAGGTTGATGCCGTGGTCTCCAATATGGATGCCATACGCACCTACAACGAACTGATCGGCGGCGAGGTTGCGAAAAAATATCCGCCGAAAAAGTTTGAGCCTGCGTGTTCCGGTGTTGTCCTGTATCTTGGTTTGAACAAGGCCTATGACCATCTCGCCCATCATTGTTTCGTGTTTTCCAACGATCCAAAAGAAGAGTTCGACGCAATCTACCGCAGAGGCGACGTTGCACCTGATCCGACCTGCTATCTCGCCGCTCCTGCCCGAACAGAACCTGGGGTTGCCCCGGCTGGCGGCGACGCTCTTTATGTCCTGGTTCACACGCCCTATCTGCGTCCCCATCACGATTGGAATGAGATGTGGCCCGGCTACCGTCAGGTAATCCTGGACAAGCTCAAACGCACAGCCGGTTTGACCGATATTGAAGATA
>CAYRLR010000312.1:0-4185 GCA_964424975.1 uncultured Anderseniella sp. | reverse complement strand
CCTGCCCGGATCATGAAGGCGGTTTATCAGCGCAATCTCGTGCGCATGATGGCCCTGCCGGATGCCTCCCTGGCCGACCCCAAAGTGTCCAAGCGTCTGGTTGGATCAAAGGAAAAGCTGCTGATCGCCGTCCGGCACGGCTTTTTTTAAGGCAACCTGTACCCATGGCAACCGCACATATCATTGGCGCTGGCGTGGCAGGCCTTGCAGCAGCTGTCGAGCTGTCAGCCGCCCAGTTCCGGGTCATTGTGCACGAGCAATCGGGTCAGGCCGGCGGACGTTGCCGGTCATTTCACGACAACACGCTCGAGTGCACCATAGACAACGGCAACCACCTGCTGCTGTCCGGCAACAAGTCGGCACTGTCCTACCTTGACACCATCGGTGCAGCCGATGAACTGATCGGTCCGGAGAGTGCGGAGTTTCCATTCGTTGATCTGAAATCCGGCGAACGCTGGTCCATTGAACTGGACCGCGGACCGATGCCGTGGTGGATCCTCAACAAGGACCGCCGGGTTCCCGGCACAAGGCTCAGCGAGTATCTCAGCGGGTTGAAACTGCTGTCTGCCGGCAATCGCACAGTCAAGCAACTGTTCGCAGGCCAGGGCCAGCTGTATGAACGATTCTGGGACCCCTTCACCATTGCGGTCATCAACACCAGTGCAGATCAGGCCGCAGCACGTCTGCTGACCCCGGTGATACGCGAAACCCTTGCCAGGGGTGCGAAGTACTCACGACCGCTGATTGCCCGCCACGGGCTTTCAGCCACATTTGTAACACCGGCAATCAAGTGGCTTGAAAAACGCGGTTCCGAGATACGGTTCAATGATCGGGTATCCGGAATTTCCATGGATGATAAACGTGTCATCGCCATCGAGACGGGCAAAGGCACAGAACCGGTCGGCGACGGTGATGTGGTGGTGATGGCGGTACCGGCATGGGTGGCCAAATCCCTGCTGGAAGATGTTTCAGCGCCGGATGCATTTGTCCCCATCGTCAATGTTCATTTCCGGGTCAGCAATCCGCGCATGCCGCTGATGAACAAGCCCCTGCTTGGTATGCTGAACTCACTTTCGCAGTGGCTGTTTGTGCGCGATGATGTTGCTTCGGTTACGATTTCCAACGGCGACGAAGCCGCCAGTCGCGATGCCGCTGACATTCTGAGCACCGTCTGGCGCGAAATCGCCCCCGAGATCGCTCAGGACCCGGACAATATGCCGACGCGCGCGCGGGTTATAAAGGAACGCCGCGCCACTTTTCTTGGAACACCGGAACAACTTGAAAAACGCCCGTCACCGTCAACAAAATGGCCCAATCTGGTGCTTAGTGGCGACTGGGTAGATAATGGGCTTCCGTCCACTATCGAAGGATCAATCAGATCGGGGCAAAGCGCCGCACGACTACTTGTTAACCGTATTGCGAGTTGACTCCGACAGCAACTTTCTCTCTTTAGGTAAACACTGGTGGTTGAGAACGTGCAACTCTGCTGATTGGTGAAATTGGGTTGAGGTAATATGCAGTCAAACGTTTACGTCCTGCGTCCCAAATCCGGGATTTCTCCGACACTTGTTGCAGACAGCGCCAACATCGCCAGCGATGCCGGTGATCACCTGCTTGCAATGCAGCAGGATGACGGACATATCGTGTTCGAACTGGAAGCCGATGCAACCATCCCGTCAGAGTATGTCTTCCTCAATCACTTCCTCGACTTGCGTGAACCGGAGCTTGAAGCCGAACTGGGTGAGCATCTGCGTTCTCTGCAGTCAAAAAACCATGGCGGCTGGCCGCTGTTTCATGAGGGCGGGTTCAACATCTCGGCTTCCGTGAAGGCGTATTTCGCCTTAAAGCTGCTCGGCGACGCAGAAGATGCGCCGCACATGATCAAGGCACGCAATGCAATTCTGGCCCATGGTGGTGCAGAAAAATCCAACGTGTTCTGTCGTTATTCGCTGGCGTTATTCGGACAGATTCCCTGGCGCGGTGTACCCGCAATGCCGGTTGAACTGATGCTGATGCCCAAATGGTTTCCGGCCAACATCTGGAAGTTCGCCTACTGGTCCCGCACGGTAATTGCGCCACTGACCATACTGGCCGCCCTCAAACCGATAGCGCGCAACCCGACAAATGCGTCGTGCCGCGAGATTTTCTGCGAACCACCGGAAGGCATCAAGGTCTGGAATTTCAACCATACCGGCAGCCGCTGGGGTGAATTTTTCCTGCATATCGACAAGCTGCTGCATCCGGCAGAGAAACACATTTTCCCGCGTATGAAGTTCCGCAAATGGGCAATCCAGAGATCACTCGACTTCATCAAGCCACGGCTGAATGGAGATGATGGCCTCGGCGCAATTTTTCCGGCAATGGCCAACACGGCCATGGCCTATGATGCGCTGGGCTACAGTCCGGACCACGAGGACTTCGTTACCGCGCTCAGTGCCTGCCGCAAACTGGTAACCGAAAACCGCCAGTTGCGCGATGACCGGCCGCGTTACGTGCAGCCGTGCGTGTCTCCGATCTGGGATACGTCACTTGCCGCACACGGGTTGCTCGAGGCCGGCGTCGCCCCGGATGACAAGCGTATCATCGCCATGTGTGACTGGCTGCGCGATCTGCAGATTCTGGACGTCAAGGGCGACTGGGCAATCAATGCGCCTGACCTGGAACCGGGTGGCTGGGCGTTTCAGTATCGCAATGATCATTACCCTGATGTGGACGATACGGCTGTAGTCGGCATGTTGTTGCACCGCGTTGATCCTGATCGCTATGCAGAAAGCATTCGTCGCGCGGCTGTGTGGATTGCAGGCATGCAGAGCCGCAATGGCGGATGGGGTGCATTCGACATCGATAACAATGCCGAATTCCTGAACACCATTCCGTTTGCCGATCACGGCGCGCTGCTTGACCCGCCCACAGTGGATGTCACGGCTCGCTGCCTGTCCTTCCTGGCGCAAATCGGTTATGAGCGCGAACATCCCTGCATTGAGCGCGGCATGGCATTCATGCGCGCGGACCAGGAGGAAGACGGTTCATGGTTTGGCCGTTGGGGAACCAATTACATCTACGGCACATGGTCGGCACTGAACGCACTGAATGCTGTCGGCGAAGACATGAATGCGCCTTATGTGCGCAAGGCTGTTGACTGGCTCATTGCACAGCAACGTGACGATGGCGGCTGGGGCGAGGACGGTGCGACCTACTGGAAGGAACGCCGTGGCGAGGCCAAGGCATCCACGCCATCCCAGACAGCCTGGGCCATGCTGGGTCTGATGGCAGCCGGTGAAGTCACCAACACAAGCGTGGCGCGCGGGGCACAGTTCATCAACGACGCGCCGCGAGACGGCGCAAAATGGGATGAACCCTGGTACACCGCCGTCGGTTTCCCCCGGGTGTTCTATTTGCGCTATCACGGCTATTCGTCCTATTTTCCGACCTGGGCACTGGGACGCTACGCCAACCTCATGCGCGGTAACACGCGCAAGGTTGAATGGGGCATGTAAGCTGCAGATTCGGTATCGTATTGAAGAACTGGCGTCCGGTGAACCGGTAGAGTTGTTCAATGGTATGGTGACCATGGCGTCATTTTCAGGAATCATCCTGACCCAACGCACAAGGCGGGTTGACGAACCAGCCGGACTGCTGCACTTGCTTTGCTTCAAATGGTGACATCACATCATAACGGGCCCATCGGCCTCATAACCGCGCTTGCCCAGGAGTATTCCGTGGTAAGCGGCGTTGTCGCGCCTGCGCGCGACAAGCTGGTTGCCGTGCAGTCGGGTCTTGGCAGAGCGGCAGGATTTCTTGCCGCCGCGGAACTGGGCCGTCAGGAAAAGCAGTTGTCAGGACTGGTATCGATCGGGTTTTGCGGTGCACTGGATATGGCCATCGCCACAGGCAGCATCATCCTGCCGGATGCAATCAGCACTGCCGACGAAGAGCGTTTCGACACCGACACCGCCTGGAAATCAATGGTTTCCGACAGACTGACAGGTTTGCCGATTGTCGCTGCTACAGCAATGTACTGTGCAGCCGAGGTGATTGAAACCCGGGCGGCTAAGCAGACCATCCACTCACACTGCGGCGCGCGTGCAGTGGACATGGAAAGTGCCGGGATTGCACACGCAGCCATGCGATTGAACATTCCGTTCATCGCGGTTCGCATAGTGCTGGATGAGGTGACAGACACCC
>CAYRLR010000311.1:0-4190 GCA_964424975.1 uncultured Anderseniella sp. | reverse complement strand
GCGCAATGCGGTACAGGTTCGCCCGCCGCAGCCGCGAACACAGGGCGCAATAGGTGCCGCCCTGCGGGATTTTTTCCGTAACGATGGAATACGTGTCGCGATACTCGATACGATGCGCAACCCCGTGTGCTGACAAGAACTCCGGCAATACGTGCCGGGGAAATCCGGGCTGGCCCTGATCAAGATTGCAGGCCAAAAGGTCAACCGGCAGAAGCCCGCGCCATTTCAGGTCGCTCAGCACGGCCAGCAGCGCATAGCTGTCCTTGCCGCCGGACAGGCACACCAGCCATTTGCCGCCGTCACCCGGCACCATGGAAAAATCATCCATCGCCTGGCGCACATGGCGCACCAGCCGCTTGCGCAACTTGCGAAACGACACGCTGTCCGGTGCCGCACGCAGCAGTGAGGGTCCGCCAGCGGTATCCTGATCTGCACCATCTTCGGCAATAAGTTCTGCTATGCTCATGACTGATGCCTAACCTGCCAGCTTGAAGTTGTCCACGAGCCGGCCGGCAACATCGCGTCCGCTTGCCCAGGCACCGTGCGCCGTCGCTTCCCACTGCTTCGAGAAGGCTTCGCCCGCAAACACAACGCTGCCGGTATCCGCCTCGATCATCGCATGGCGTTGATGGGCATGGCCGGGCCTGGCAAAACTGTAACCGCCACGCACAAACGGGTTGCTACCCCACCCGGTCGTTGCCGCATTCACCACCCTCGCCTTGATATCCGTGCCAAACGCGGCGACCAGCCGTTGCATGGCAAATTCCACCATCGCGGCCTCACCGTCGCCGAGCAAGTCCATGGCCACACTGCCTGCCACATGCCCGATCACCATCGGGTTGCCGAAATTGGCAAACTGGAAGTTGATCGGCACACTGCCATCGAGCGGCAGAATATTCACCGAAGGCTGCTCGATATGTCCGAACACATCCCTGTCGAACGCAATCGCGACTTTTTCATAAAAACCGCACGGTACGTTCTCCACCATATCCAGCAGGTCTCGCGCCGGTCCCGACCCAATCTCTATCGCACCTGAGTTCAGCACTGCGGTTGAAGCCGTAATGATGGCAGCCCTGGCCTCGATTGAACCACTCTGCGTGATGGCCCGCACTTGGTTTGCGCGTTGCTCGATGGCGCTGACCGGCGTGTTCAAGCGCACCGGCAGCCCTGCCGCCAACCGTTCGATCAGGTCGCCGTATCCGGTTTTCATCGGCCAGTTGTGGTCCGTGTCCTGGTAGTCCGCATAGCTGCGCGTCGAGACCTGTTCGGGATCGCCTGACGACATCAATTGTATCCAGTGGCGCACGATCGGCGCCCATTCACCGGCATCCGGCAGCACTTCTGAGATCGCTACATCAAGCCCGCCATGGCCTGCCTCGTAGATCGCGGCGAAAGCAGCGTCCATCATGCGCAGCGTATTGGCGCGACCTGCCTGGTCAGCCCAGTCGCCCTTTGCCCACACGGCATTCCAGTCTTCGCGACCGCCTGCAAGATATGCCGCGCCCACCCGGTCGGCTTCCGCGACCAGCGGATTGACGTCGGCACAATGCAACCAGTGACAGCCCTGATCCCACGCATACGGCAATGATGTCTTGTCAGTGTAGGCACGCCCGCCAACCCTGCCGGAGGCTTCCAGGATGACACACGGCACGCCGCGCTTCTCAAGCTCCATGCCGGCACCGATACCGGCAGCCCCTGCCCCGATAATCACCACATCCGGTTGGTCGTTCATGATGTCACCCTGTCCATGACGATTAGCGTAAATGCGGCATCATCGCGCTCGCCCCTTGCAAACCGGCGTCGTTCGACCTCGTGCCATTCACTGGCCTTCAATTCCGGCAGGAACGTGTCGCCATCGACTTCCAGGTGAATGCGGGTCAGATAAATCCTGTCGGTACGGCTCATGGCCTCTGCATACACCTGCCCGCCGCCGATGATTGATACGTCAGCCTCTCCTGCACACACAGCCAGCGCCTCGTCCACTGAATGCACAAGCTCGGCACCTTCAGCAACAAAATCAGCCTGCCGGGTGATGACAATGTTACGTCTGCCGGGCAAGGGTTTGCGCGGCAGGCTTTCCCATGTCCGCCTGCCCATGATGACCGGTTTGCCAAGGGTGATTTCCTTGAACAGTTTCAGATCAGACGACACGTGCCACGGCAGGCCGCCTTCACGCCCGATCACACCGTTTTCCGACGCCGCCACAACAGCAGAAACCCGCATCATTCATTCTCCGCCAAAGCCCGGATATCTACATCCCGAAGCTGCCATGTTTCTGCTCCGCGGCGCACCGTGCCGCCAATCCGGGTGTAGAATTTCCCGCCTGCCTCATTGTCCTGCATGGCCAGCCATTCAAATCGCGGATAGCCGCGTTCAACACAAATCGCGGCCAGCGCCCTGATCAGGGCAAAACCGGCACCGCTGCCGCGCGCATGCCTGCTGACACAAAGGTCTTCCATGTAGAGCTTGGGTTTTCCGGAAAACGTCGTGAACACCGTGTACCAGTAGGCGAAACCGACAGGCTCGCCGTCGCTTTCAGCAATCAGACAACCCATATGGCTGGATGGCGAACACAGTCCGGCTTCCAGTTGATCCGGTGTCGAAACCACGAGATCCAGTTCATCGTGATGCTCAGCCAGTTCGTAGACCAGCCGGTGCAAAGCCGGTCCGTCGCCGGATTTTGCCTGGCGAATGGAAATGCTCATACCGCTATCGGCGCTGCAATATTGGGGTGGGCCTCATATCCGATAATCTCGAAATCCTCATACACGAACTCGTCCAGCGCCGTCACGTCACGCTTCATCACCAGCCGTGGCAAGCCATGCGGCGTTCTCGTCAGTTGCTCATCGGCCTGTTCAAGGTGGTTTGAATAGATGTGGGCATCACCCAGCGTGTGGATGAACTCGCCGGCCTTGAGGCCTGTGACATGGGCCACCATGTGTGTCAGCAATGCGTAGGAAGCGATATTGAAGGGAACACCCAGGAAGATATCTGCCGAGCGCTGATACAACTGGCACGACAGCCTGCCGTCAGCAACATAGAACTGGAACAGGCAATGGCACGGCGGTAGCGCCATTCTGTCTACGTCAGCCGGGTTCCAGGCCGTCACGATCAGGCGACGCGAGTCAGGTGTTTTCCTGATACGCTCAACCACGCCTGAAATCTGGTCGATGGTTGTGCCGTCACGTGCCGGCCATGACCGCCACTGGTGACCATAGACCGGGCCGAGATCACCGTTCTCATCTGCCCATTCATTCCAGATCGTCACCTTGTTCTCATTCAGCCACTTGATGTTGGTATCGCCGCGCAAGAACCACAGCAATTCAATGATGATGGAGCGAAGGTGCAGTTTCTTCGTTGTCAGCACCGGGAATCCGTCTGCCAGGTCAAACCGCATCTGATGACCGAACACCGACAAAGTCCCGGTTCCGGTCCGGTCGCCCTTGCGGGTCCCGGTGTCGCGAACGGTTTTTAGCAGGTCGAGATACTGCTGCATCTGTCGAATCTCCGAGTTCGCCTGGATCAGGTTTACGGGTTCAATCGAACCCGTGTTTCTCAAGGTCACGCTACTGCAAAAGGCTGGCCGCCGACAATCACTTGCCGGCGGCCACCAACACCGTAGAAATACCAGTGCATCACGGGTTCATGCAAGCGCGCTCATGGTGCCGGATACAGCCGCCAGCAGATAATAGAACGTCACCCGGCTTTTTTGACGATCATCTTTCATTTTTTCGCAAACAGCGGCAATGGCCTTGTCGGCGGCATCACCGGCCAGGCCCAGCTTCTTGGAGGCAAAACCGTCTCGCACCCGGCCAAGTTCAACAGGGTCAGAACAAGACACCAGCGAGGCATCCCTCGACCGAAGCGCGATGCCGCAATACTTCACGATGGTATCGACCGCTGCATGGTCCACATTGCCGGCAAACTTCTCAACATCCTCATAGTACTTTGCATTATCGGCCATTGCTTTCCCCTTCCAGGATAAGTGTCCGTTACTCGATCATGATGAGTGGGTGCAAAACGGCCGCCATAATTGCGTATCCCGCTCCATGCCGCGGAGGCCATACCTCCACCAGCGCGAAAACACTACCACATAGAGCAATATCCATCCATACGGATGGATAAAATTGCTCTGACACTTTGGAATCGAGCATCTTTATCCGATCAGATGATTCCATCTGATCGGATGA
>CAYRLR010000310.1:0-4191 GCA_964424975.1 uncultured Anderseniella sp. | reverse complement strand
ATAAATCAGTTTCCCGGCACAGAATGCTTTGGAGAGGTATTCAAACACGACCATGTGACTGAACCCCAATGGGAGAACACCTCACGGTATTTTGCCAGTCGAAGCGAAGCAGCAGCCTTGCACAGGGAAAGCGCATTACAGTTCTGGCTGAAGCTCCGTGATGCAGTTCACATCAAACATCGCCGGGTTGGTGCGAAGATATTCTACTATCACCGCGAGGGGGAAAGCATCTGGGATTACATACTGAATGCAGAGATTGGAATCATCCACTTGACGCGCCGGTCCCTGTTTGCATCATTTATTTCACTGGAACTGGCAAACCAGACAGGTATCTGGTCATGCAATTTCCCCGGACGGCCGGAACAACCAGCTGCAACCGCGCAGTCACCTGCGCCGACAATCAGGTTTGATGCTGCCCGCTACATTGAGCATCGAGATTACATTGTTCAACAGGACAGGATGATTTCTGCGAAGCTGGCATCAAATCCAAACGTATTGAACGTGGAATACGACCAGATTTCGAATACGGATTATATGAGTAATATCCTATCCGATTTTCTCGGTGTCAAAGCGGATGTCAGACAGACATTATTGAAGCAGAGTCCACAAGGTCCGCTTGCTCATGTCATCAACAAGCAGGACGCCATGCCGTTTGCAGATGACACCATTCCAGCCGTCTCCAGCAGCAATGTTTAGTGTTGAAATCTCGCCATGGGTCTGAACGGGGAATCGTGCTTGATCCCAGGCCTGTCGGCAATTGTCAAATCCAGCTATCTGATAGCCTGAGCTAGTGTCTGCAGGCAAAATTGTGTACTTGAACACCCTGCCCTGAAGCCATCGCGCCCCACTGCCAATCCGGACCCTGTCACTTGACCCAGACCTCAGCAGAAATTCTCCGGGACGTTTTCGGCTTTGACGGTTTTCGCGCAGACCAGGAAGCCGTCATCGAGTTGTTGTCACGCGGAGAAAATGCGCTTGTGGTCATGCCCACCGGTGCCGGCAAGTCACTGTGCTACCAGGTACCGGCGCTGCTGCTGGACCGCCCCACCATTGTCGTGTCGCCGCTGATTGCGCTGATGGACAACCAGGTGGCCGGCCTGCACGTCAACGGGGTGGCCGCAGTCGCCATTCACTCCGGACTGCCGCGCGACCTGCAGGTCGACAACTGGCGGGCTTTTGCCTCGGGCACCTGCCGGCTGTTGTACCTGTCGCCGGAACGCCTGATGACGGAGCGCATGCTGGCGGCACTGGAAAAGCTCGACCCGGCGCTGATCGTGGTGGACGAGGCGCACTGCATATCCAAGTGGGGCACCAGTTTCCGGCCCGAATACGAGCAGCTCTCAGGCTTGTGCGAGCGTTTTCCCCATGCCGCCATCGGCGCCTTTACCGCGACAGCCGACGATGCGACCCGCAAGGACATTGCGCAAAAACTGTTTCGCGGCAACGGGCGCATCCTGGTGCAGGGCTTCGACCGTCCAAACCTGACCCTGGCCGTTGCTCCCAAACGCAACTGGAAAACCCAGCTGCTGGAGTTTCTGGCCGACAAGCGTGATGCGTCCGGCATTGTCTACTGCCTGTCACGCAAGTTCTGCGAAGAGGTTGCCGATTTCCTGTGCCAGCAGGGCTGCAAGGCCATCGCCTACCATGCCGGGCAGGACGCAGACGTGCGTGCGGCCAACCAGAACCGGTTCATGAGCGAGGACGCCGTCATCATGGTGGCAACCATCGCCTTCGGCATGGGCATCGACAAGCCCGATATCCGCTATGTGTGTCATCTCAACCTGCCCGGCAACATGGAGTCCTACTACCAGGAGATCGGCCGGGCCGGCCGCGATGGCCTGCCGGCCGACACCCTGCTTTTGTATGACCTGTCGGACATGCGCATGCGCCGCCAGTTCATCGAGCAGGACGGCGAGGACAGCGTTCACAAGCTGCGCGAACATAAGCGCCTTGATGCGCTGCTGGCCTATTGCGAGGCGTCCGGGTGCAGACGCACCGCCCTGCTGTCGTATTTTGACGAGGACGCCAGCGCCTGCGGCAACTGTGACAACTGCCTTTACCCGCCCGAACTGGAGGACGGCACCGCCGATGCGAAGGCGCTGTTTTCCGCCATTAGCCAGACCGGCCAGATGTTCGGCGGCGCCCATGTCATCGATGTGCTGCGCGGCGCGGAAACACAGAAGATCAAGGAGCGCAGCCACCACACGCTGGACTGCTACGGCGCGGGAAAAGACCATACCAAGGACTACTGGAATGCCTTCATCCGCCAGGCGGTTGCCGGCAATTACCTGACCATCAACATCCAGAAATACGGCGCGCTGCAACTGGCACCGCGCGCCCGGCAGGTTGCGTCAGGTGCCGAGACATTCGCGCTGCGCCGGATTGAAGCCCTCAAACCGGCCCGGTCGCAAAAGCCCGCCAGGCCGAACACGCCCGAGGTGGCCGACGCAGACAGGGACCTGCTGGCGGCGTTGAAGGCGCTACGGCTGACGCTTGCCCAGGAACGCAAGGTGCCGGCCTTCGTCATACTGCATGACGCCACCCTGACCGAAATCGCCCGCAAGCGCCCTGCGACGCTGGACCAGATGGCATCCATCAACGGCATCGGCCCGCGCAAGCTCGAACAGTTCGGACAGCCGTTCCTGGAGGTTGTGGCCAGCCATTGACGGCGGGTCTGTCAGAGAGGAGAGTTGACACCGGTCCTGAAACTCTACCGCCCACCGGAAGTGCATGTGGTAGCAAACCAAGCATGAAAAGATCCAACATATGAAACAGGGCATATTGGGCAACTGGACAGCCCGAATCTGGAGCAGGTTCCGGGCGAGACCAACCGAGCCGGGGAAATTGCTGAACTGGACTGCTGACAACAAACTGGAAATTGACGGCGTCAGCTTCAGATGCACGCTGGAGCCGGCCGAATATCATACGTTCCAATCAACCGAAAACGACTTTCTCCTGATCAAGTTTCGCGAAATGATCGAAACGGATCTGAAAGTATTTCTGGAGGGACGGCGCGCGCGCAACGTCATTGATATCGGTATCTGGCAGGGCGGCAGCGTGGTACTGCTCGATCTGCTCCTGAACCCGCGTAAATTGCTGGGTATCGAATACAATCCGACACCGGTCCCGGCCCTGGCAGCCTATATCGCCGAGCGAAAACGTCGAAACGTTTCAATACAATACGGTGTCGACCAAGGCGCTACGCAGGACATGATCCAGATACTGAACGACACGTTTGGCGACGAGCCCATAGACCTGGTGATCGACGACGCCTCGCATCAGTATGCCGAGACGAAAAGATCGTTTGAGGCAATTTTTCCGCGCATGGCACCCGGCGCGCATTTCATAATCGAAGACTGGCAGTGGAGCATTGTCGATGGCATGTGGCAACTGGATTACTTCAAGGACAAGCCCGGCCTTGTAAACCTGGTGGTGGAAATCGCAGCCGTATTGGCAAGCCGTCGGGATCTTGTTTCAGAAGTCGTGCTGCTTCCTTTCTCCGTCATCGTGACAAGAGGCACGGCTCCTTATTCGAAAGTGCCGTTGGTGCTCGACGACATTGCAAGCAGTCGCGGGGCCGCAATCGAGCCTGTACTCTAAAGCGTGCTGCATCACCGCTTCAGCCCATGGTTTTGCGTTGTTTCCACGCGATATTGTAGATTTCGCGATCAATCTCGGTCAGCTTCATCATCTTCTCAATGGTCGATTGCGGCAGGTCAACCAGCCTGGGGCGTGAAGCAGTTGCATTCGAGTGATGCAGGCTCTGCGAATTCCGACACTTCAGCGCGGAGAATATGGTCCGGCAATCGTTTTCGAAATCTTCCTGGAACCCGATGTGATCAAACTCACACAGGTGCGCTGCGGCCAAATCATGGATTTCAGCAGCCCCGAGCTCGTCCAACCCGCTGTTTCCGTCGGCACGAAGCCGGTTTCCATCATCGTGATCGCCATGCAAGGGGCCCCATCCGGCAGCCAGTTGCCACGCCTGGTGGTTCCACAATCTGTGATACATCATGTCCGAAACACCTGCTTCCCGACGCAAGGCGAGATGAAGGAATTCGTCAAATGTGTGAGCCCTGGCGAGACGATAGATGTCATATTCCGCCGGATCGCGCGCCCTGCAGAAATAGTACATTGAAACAAGTCTTTCGAGCGGATTGCGCAGGAAAGTGAAGCTGAACCGATCCGCCA
>CAYRLR010000309.1:0-4217 GCA_964424975.1 uncultured Anderseniella sp. | reverse complement strand
CATTGCCATGAATATCATAATGGAAGGCCCACGCGCCGCCGGGTTTGCGCACCAGGTGACCGACTTCATGCTCGTCAGATCCCCAGAAACGGGTAACCCTGCAATCCGCCCGGTTGGCCTTCCACTTCGCCGCATCAATTCTGTCCATATTGTCAAGCGGGGCAACCAGCATGTAACCGTGCTCGCGGCTGCCTAGCGGAAAGTCTTTGTCGCGCGCGAGTTCCATTCGGATATGTTTCATGGTCATGGGAAGAGTCTCCATATGCAGGTGTAACGGGAATGTATGATGTGTTATCAGTGTGACATCAGCACCGGAACTGTCATGTTGTTCAGTACATGCTCTGTGGCACCGCCAAACACGAACTCGCGCACTCTCGAATGCCCGTAAGCTCCCATGACAAGCAGGTCAGCCCCGACATCTCCGGCATGTGTCAGCAAGGCTCTGCCGGCATCCGTATCTGACGTGGGCATCGGTTCTGCCGTTATTTTCAGATCATGGCGGGCCAGCGTTGTAGCCAGTTCAGCGCCTGGCACATTGCCAGCCAGAGCGCGCTCCTTTTGCGGATCGACCCAGACGATATCGATGTCGCTGTCTGCCGACAGAAGCGGCAATGCATCAAAGCAGGCTCGCGCCGCCTCCTTGGATCCGTTCCAACCCATCAGCACCTTTTTGCCAATGGTCTCGAACGATTTGCCTCTTGGCACCAGCAGCACCGGACGTCCAGCTTCCATCACCACATATTCGGCAAAACTCGGCTCAACCCCGCAACTTTCATCTGCATCAACTTGCGCAATCACGCCCAGGTCGGCGAACCGGCACTGTTGTGCAAACTCTCTCCCGATGGATGAACTCATGGCATCAAGCTCACGCCATTCATATGACAGTGAACTCAACCCCATTCTGTGTTCAAATTTCTCGCGCACATCCTTGGACATGGCCTGATAGCGCCGGCGCTGGGCGTCGACAACATCTGCCATGGCTATACCGCCATACACTGCATAGACCTCAACGGACGGAATGATGTAAACGCCGATTACATGGGCGCCGTGATGCTCGGCAAGCGAACTGCATGTGGTCAGCAGGTGATCCAGATTGTCCGTATCATTGAGACTGACGACAAAGGTCTTCGGGTTCACGAGATATCCTCCTTGATTGGTTCCTGATCATACCATTTATCGAGTAATGGCAAGTGCGCATTGATCGAAGTCATATCGCTCGATCATCTGCTTTGTCTGTTTGGCGCCTTATGGCAGGCGGGATTACAAGACCGGGCTGATCCTCAAGATTTCGCCACCCTGGCGCGAAACTCCTTGTCCAGCAACGCCTCCAGCCGCACCAGATCATCCGGCAGGGGTTGCCCTGTCGCCTTCAACTGGGCCAATTCGGCATGCAGTTGCTCGAGAACCTGATGGGCATCTTCAGGTTCGTTTTCCGCTTCGTTGAAAAACAGGTTTATGCGGGTGATCAGATCGTCAAATGCCATGATACTGGGCCTTTCTTGTTGTTCATGGCTTTTCCATGCGGCAAACCCGCCAGCCAGTAAAGTATTATTCGAAATCCCATGCCTTCGGGGGCTTGGCACACACCACCATGATCGTTTTTTGGCGCTTGCGTTTGACCTGCGTCAATCATCCTGATTCAGCTGACCGTTTCAGGCAAATCGGGCTTGACCAGAATCATGTCGAACCAAATAGACTGCACATAACCTGCCGCAACGAAGGCAATAACCAGCCGACATCGGCAGCGCACACTTCCGGCCCTATGGGCGATGCCTGATATGTGTCAAAAAACAACCGCGTCGTTGCAGCAATGTACGCGGCAGGATGAAGCGAATTGTTGGAGACAGGTTCATGCAACTTGAACACGATCACAGCGTTGAAGGCATCAGATCCAGGCTGGCAAAGGAAAACCGGCCCAATTATCTGCGCGACTGGGTCTATGGCGGCATTGATGGGTCAATCACCACATTCGCCATTGTCGCTGGCGTCGTGGGGGCCGGTCTGGCTTCCAACATTATTCTGATCCTCGGCCTCGCCAATTTGCTGGCGGACGGTTTTTCCATGGCGGCCAGCAACTATACCGGCACCAAGACCGAGGTTGACGAGCTTGCCCGCTATCGCGACATCGAGAAACGGCACATCGCTGTGGAGCCAGACGGCGAGCGTGAAGAGATCAGGCAGATCATGCAGGGCAAAGGCCTTGAAGGGTCCGCCCTGACCGCTGCGGTCAAGGCGATGACCTCCAGCGAGGACACCTGGATCAACACCATGCTGGTTGAAGAGTACGGCCTGTCGACGAACTTGCGTTCGCCGATGAAGTCGGCGCTGAGCACAATGGCGTCATTCATCCTGTTCGGATCGATACCTTTGCTGCCATTTCTGCTTAGCCTGACCAACGCCTTTGCCATCTCGCTGGGCATGACGTTCCTGGCATTCTTCTTGATTGGCACCATCAAGAGCAAATGGTCACTGGCAACATGGTGGCGGTCCGGTCTTGAAACATTATTGATCGGACTGGCAGCATCAGCCCTTGCCTATGGTGTCGGGTATCTTGTGAAGGACCTGGCCGGATAGAATCCTGTGATGGCTGTTTTTGATCATGATCAATGAGCCGCGCCATGTATCTGCTTATCATGACGGCACAGTAATGGAGGTGCTCAATGTTCAAGTCAATTCTGATCCCGGTCGATCTCTGGCACATTGAGAAAGGCAGCGACATGATCGAGCGAGCAAAGTATTTAGCCGACACCGGCAACGCCAGGCTCACGCTGCTCAATGTTGTTCCGGAAGTCCCGTCATACGTGATAAGCGAACTTCCACCGGATATGCACGAACGCGCGATTGAAAATGCCACCGCAGACCTGCAGGCCGTTGTCCGCAAGCATGACCTGCCGATATCCACCAGCATCGTGGTCAAGAGCGGCAATCCCGTGCGCGTCATACTGGATCATGCCGAAGAGGGAAATTTCGACCTGATCATGGTCGCCTCCCATCAACCGGGACTGCGCGATTATCTGCTTGGCTCTGTTGCAGGAAAGATTGTACGCCATGCACGCTGCCCGGTTCTCGTGCTCCGCTGATGTCTCGTCTTTGATATGGGCTGAAGTTTTATCGACACCGGTTTGACATACCCGCGTCGACTGCCATCAAACTTACCCTCTGAACACCACTGCTATAATTTCCCGGGCCGAACCAACGGAGCACACGCCATGGACAGCTACAAAACCATCCTTATCGTTTTCCGCTCGCCTGATGAGGCAGAACGGTTGTGCCAGCTTGCGGACGGACTGGCCGGCATCTGGCAATCCCATGTTCTGGGATTTCACGCCAGGCCGGGGGTTTCCGTCAATGTCGGCCTGAGGGGCAGCGAGCTCAAATTATGGCTTGAGGAAAGACAAAAGCATCTTGACAAGCAGGATGCGGAGACCACTGCCGTGTTCGAGCACTACTCATCCCTGTCCGAGCAAAACTGGGAATGGCGGCATATCGATGCCGACCTGATGCCAAGCGGTGATATGGCATTGGATTTGGCCAGGTTTGCGGACATCGTACTGATCAACCGCCTCGAGCGCGGTTCAAGTGTAACCGACCCTGACATGACCCTGGAACAGCTGATCTTCGAATCAGGCCGACCGGTGATCGTTGCACCAAAAAACTATCCGGAAAAGCATACGGGCAAACGTATAGTTATTGCCTGGAACGGGACTCGCGAGGCCACCCGCGCTGCCTTTGACGCCTTGCCGTTATTGCGCAATGCATCACCGGGTTGCGTCCGTCTTGTTTGTCCCCCGGCGCCGGAAAAACAACCACGGCAACTGCCGCAAGGCGCTGACCTGGCCGAGGCGCTTGCCCGCCACGGCGTGGAAGTGGAAGTCAAGCCATTGCCAGGTCGACACAGCAATGCGGGCGCGGAAATCATGGTTGAATGCGAGGAATTCGGAGCCGACCTGCTGGTGATGGGCAGCTACGGGCATTCACGCCTGCGAGAGTATGTGTTTGGCGGCACGACTGAAACGATCCTGAACGAAAGCGTCATACCCGTGCTGATGACGCGCTAGTGCATCATCCGATCAGATGGAATCATCTGATCGGCTAAAGATGCTCGCTCCCAAAGTGTTAGAGCAATTTTATCCATCCGTCGGGATGGATACTCCAGGGTCAGGAGTCTTCAAACAGTTGATCTCGATCATGGACCCGATTGAATTACGCCTGCAAAC
>CAYRLR010000308.1:0-4224 GCA_964424975.1 uncultured Anderseniella sp. | reverse complement strand
CGGGCCGTTGTCTTTGCTGGTCCAACAGCTTATCCGCCTGCGGCGGGCCGTTGTCTTTGCTGGTCCAACAGCTTATCCGCCTGCGGCGGGCCGTTGTCTTTGCTGGTCCAACAGCTTATCCGCCTGCGGCGGGCCGTTGTCCGACCCGGAACAGACGTCCTACTGCGTCATTCCAGCGAAGGCTGGAATCCATACCTGCAACGGGCACATTGTCGGTGCTGGCACTGGCTCCTCGGGACAGGCCCGAGGATCCATTGCCGATGACGATGGTGAGCAGGAGAGGTCATGCAGGAAAGCTGCCGGGTACCATGCAAATCAAACGCCTGACGCTCTAACCGTGCGACTAGCCTTCAGGATATTTCACGCCCGGCAGCACGCACAGCATCTCGTAGAGAATATTGGCGCCGATCAGGGCGGTGTTGCCCGACGGGTCATAGGGCGGCGAGACCTCCACCAGGTCACCGCCGACCAGGTTGAGCCCCCTGGCGCCGCGCACGATTTCCAGCGCCTGCCAGGTGGTCAGTCCGCCCATTTCCACGGTGCCGGTGCCGGGTGCAAACGCCGGGTCAAGACTGTCGATGTCATAGGTGAAGTAGCACGGATGATCGCCGATCTTTTCGCGCACCTGGCTCATCAGCGGGGCCATGGACTTGTACCAGCACTCTTCCGCGGTGACCACGGTGAAGCCCTGCTCGCGCGGCCAGTCAAAATCCGCCGGGGCATAGCCGGTGCCGCGCAGGCCGATCTGGAACACCTTGTCCTGAGCCAGCAGGCCTTCTTCCACGGCGCGGCGGAACGGCGTGCCATGGGCAATCTTTTCGCCGAACATGTGCTCGTTGATGTCGGCATGGGCATCGATGTGCAGCAGGGCCACCGGCCCGTGCTTTCTATGCATGGCGCGCAGGATCGGCAGGGTCAGCGTGTGATCGCCGCCCAGTGTCAGCGGCACGCAGTCCTGCGCCAGGATACGGTCATAGGCCTTCTCGATGATCTTTACCGACTTCTTCAGGTCAAACGTATTGACGGCCACGTCGCCGATATCGGCGATCTGCAGCGAATCGAACGGGGCAGCGCCTGTTGCCATGTTGTAGGGCCGCAACATGCAGCTTTCCGCCCTGATCTGGCGCGGGCCGTGCCGTGTGCCGGAGCGGTTGGAGGTGCCGATATCCATCGGCACGCCGACGAAACAGGCATCCAGGCCACGCGCCGTTTTTGCCGTGGGCAGGCGCATCATGGTAGCAGGACCCGCAAATCGCGGCATGTCGTTGCCGCCCAGCGGCTGGTTGAAGCTCGTCGCCATGGTTGTCAGTCCTTCTCGTCGGGTTTGCGGTTCAGCGCACGATAGGTCTGAATGACCTGGCTGTCATCCTTCCTGCCAAGCCCGGCGCCGGACGCCGCCAGGAACATCTGGTGGGCCGCTGCCGACAAGGGCAGCGCATGGCGCGCGGACCGGCCATGATCCAGCACGATGCCAAGGTCCTTGACGAAAATATCCACGGCTGAGCGGACTTCGGGATCGTCTTCCAGCATGCGCGGGCCGCGATCATTCAGCATCCAGCTGGAGGCAGCCGACACGGACACGATATCAAACACCGACTTTGGATCGACGCCGGCGGCTTCCGCCAGTTGCAGCGCTTCTGCGGCAGCGGCAATGTGAACACCGCACAGCAACTGGTTGACCAGCTTGGCCGTGGAGCCCGCGCCATGGTCTTCGCCGACGTGAAACACGTTCCTGCCAACCACGTCGAGCACCGGCCTTGCGGTTTCAAACACGTGAGCCAGGCACGACGCCATGATGGTCAATGTACCCGTCTCGGCCCCGCCAACGCCGCCCGAAACAGGCGCATCCACCAAAGTGAGCTGGTGCCGGGCCAGCTTCTCGCCCAGCGCCCTGGCCTGGGCAGGCGGCTGGGTGCAGGAGGCTATGACACACGCCCCCGACGGCAGGCTTTCAACCGCCTTGCCGGCCCCGAACAGGACGTCATCGGCCTGATCGCCATTGACCACCATCAGCACGAAGAAGTCAGCGGTTTTAGCCGCAGCCGCAGCGCTGTCGGCAACCTGGCCACCTTGCCCTGCAAAAGCCGTCAGCGCGTCCGTGTTGAAATCAAACGCGGTAACGGCGTGACCCGCGCGTACCAGATTGATCGCCATGGGCAGTCCCATGGCGCCCAGTCCGATGAAGCCTATGTTCATGCCTGCGCCTTCAGCTCGATACGCCGGGCATGCAGGATTGGCTCGGTATAACCGGACGGCTGCTTGCGACCTTCAAACACCAGGTCACAGGCGGCCTTGAACTCGATGGAGTTGTCGAAGTCAGCCGCCATCGGCCGGTAGGCCGGGTCTCCGGCATTCTGCCGGTCCACGACCGCTGCCATCTTCTTCATGGCGGTCATCACCTTGCCGCGGGTCACCACCTTGTGGCGCAGCCAGTTGGCGAGGTGTTGCGATGAAATCCTTAAAGTTGCGCGGTCTTCCATCAGGCCGACATTGTTGATGTCGGGCACCTTGGAACAGCCGACACCCTGTCCGACCCAGCGCACCACATAGCCGAGGATACCCTGGCAGTTGTTCTCGATCTCGTTCTGGATTTCCTTGCGGTCCCAGTTCGGGTTCGGCGCCAGCGGGATCGCCAGGATATCTTCCAGCCGGGCTTTCTCGCGCGAGGCCAGCTTCTTCTGCACCTCGGCCACGTTGACCTGGTGGTAGTGGGTTGCGTGCAGCGTGGCAGCCGTGGGTGACGGCACCCAGGCCGTGTTGGCACCGGCTTGCGGATGGGCGATCTTCTGCTCGAGCATGTCGGCCATCAGGTCCGGCATGGCCCACATGCCCTTGCCGATCTGGGCTGCACCGGGCAGGCCGCACTCAAGGCCCACATCGACGTTCCAGCGCTCATAGGCATCAATCCAGGTGGATTCCTTCATGTCGGCCTTGCGGATCATCGGGCCGGCTTCCATGGAGGTGTGGATTTCATCGCCGGTACGGTCGAGGAAGCCGGTATTGATGAAGAACACGCGCGAGCGTGCCGCCCGAATGCATTCCTTCAGGTTGACCGTGGTGCGGCGCTCCTCGTCCATGATGCCCATTTTCACGGTGTTGCGCTTCATGCCGAAAGCGTTCTCGATTGCCGTGTAGAGCTGATTGACCAGGGCTGCCTCTTTCGGCCCGTGCATCTTGGGCACCACCACGTAGATCGAACCCTTGCGGGAGTTTCCGGCTGCCCCGTTCGGACCGACATCATGCAGGCCGATCGCGGTATTGACCAGCGCATCAAGCAGTGTCTCGGGAACATCATTGCCGGCGCTGTCCTTGACAGTGCCGATGGTCATCAGCAGGCCGACATTGCGCACCAGCATCAGGGATCGCGAATGCAGCGACAACGGCTTGCCGTTGACCCCGGTATATTCGCGGTCTGCAACCAGCTTGCGGGTCACCGTCTTGCCGCCCTTGTCGAAGGTGTCGGCAAGATCGCCTTTCATCAGGCCGAGCCAGTTGCGATACACGACAAGCTTGTCCTCGGTATCAACGGCAGCAACGGAATCCTCGCAATCCATGATCGTGGACATGGCGCTTTCAATGACCACATCGGCCACACCGGCGTCATCGGTGGCGCCGATGCCATGCGTGCGGTCGATAACGATCTCGATGTGCAGGCCATTGTTGACCAGCAGGATCGAGGTCGGGTTTGCCTTGTCGCCCCTGAAGCCCTTGAACTGGGCATTGTCGACCAGGCCGGTCACCGAACCGGACGACAGTGAAACCGCCAGCTTGCGGCCCTTGATGAAGTAGCGCGTCACGTCGGCATGGCTGCCACCGAACAGAGGCGCTGCATCATCGAGAAACTTGCGCGCCCAGGCGATGACCTTTTCACCGCGGACCGGGTTGAAACCGCCGGCGCGCTGCGCGCCGCCGTCCTCGGAAATGGCGTCGGTGCCATACAGCGCATCGTAGAGCGAACCAAACCGGGCATTGGCGGCGTTGAGCGCATAGCGCGCATTCATCACCGGCACGACCAATTGCGGGCCGGCGACGCGGGCAATCTCGTCATCGGTATTGCGGGTGGCAATCCTGCAGTCGCCCCTGTCGGGCACTATGTAGCCGATTTCTTCGAGGAAGCCGCGATAGGCGGCCGGATCAATGGCCTGGCCGGCATTCTGCTTGTGCCAGCGGTTGATCTTGTTCTGCAGGGATTTGCGCTTGCGCAGCGCGCTGGCGATCTTCGGC
>CAYRLR010000307.1:0-4225 GCA_964424975.1 uncultured Anderseniella sp. | reverse complement strand
AGGCTTGCCACGATGCCAGGCCCTTTGCCGAAACGGACAGGTTGGGTCGTTGCAGGGCGAATCATCCAGCCTCCGAAAAGTTGGTGCCGATCGGCGGTCCACATTCCCACAGTTGTGATGGTCTGAACAGACACCACGGCGCGGTAATCAGGCAATGTTCACGAATTGCAGGTTGGCCGCACATCACTATCAGGGGGTGATTGTCGCAAGAGCGCTCGTGTCTGAGGGAATGTCTGCCATTTGGCGCAAGCCGGTCATGGTATCGATCTGCTGATGATATCTTCCGATGAACACGGCAGACGAAGCATTGCGTATCAGTGTTGCCTTTGGCAGGAACAGGTAAGGGTCAGCAATCCTTGCTGGTGCTCAACCATGAAATTCCCCTGGCACATGCGACAGGATCTGAACCTGAAAAAGTAACGTTCGCTTCGGCCTTCTTCCTCCGGATAATAAAATCGTTGCCCGTCTGTACTGTCAGGGTTATCTGTTGCAGGAGGCGACACCCGCCTCGGCGCGTTTTCCGTGGTAGCGTCCGCGCCCTGCATGAGAAATGCTCACTGGGCAAAAAGCCAAAGCCGCAGGGACTTCTGAATCGCCGATGAAAGCAGCGCCGACAATCGAAGCGAGTGAAAATCACTTTCAACGGCTCGCAACGTCCATTGCCCGGTGGTGCGTCAACCATGCGACAGCAACCATCATTCTGTTTGTCGCAATCGCTCTGCTAAGTGCTGCGCTGGCGGCCACACGACTGAAGATCGATACCAATCCTGCCTTGATGATAAATGGCGAGTTGCCATTCCGGCAGAATTATCAGGACCTGATCAATCAGTTCCCTGCGCTCGATAATGCTTTCGTCGTCATGATTGATGCTGAGGTTCCTGCTGACGGGCGTGATGCAGCTGGCAAGATAGCAAGACAGCTGGAGAAGCGGCCAGACCTGTTCACGGATGTCTTTGCCCCCGGCACGGGCCCGTATTTCGATAAATATGGGGTGCTTTACCTTGATGAAGCGGTCGTCAGACAGATTGCTGACGATGTCAGGGAATCCTCTCCGCTCATCAATACCATGTCGCTGCAGCCCGATCTTGCAGGCCTCGCTGACCTGTTCCGGCAGATGGTACCGGTCGTAGAGATCGGCCGGGCACCTCCGGAGCTTTCAGGGTTTCTGGACAAGATTGCGGACACGGTCAAAGCCGAAACACGGGGACAGCCCTTGCCGCTTGACTGGACGGCGCTCGGTGAAGCGCCTCCATCCCTTACCGAGACGCGCTGGTATGTCCTGGTCAAGCCGGTGCTTGACTTTTCAGCTCTTGATCCAGCTGCGGCTCCGGTATCCGAAGTGCGCCGAGTGATGGCTGGCTTCAATGACAACGGGGCCGGAATCAAGGTCCAGCTGACTGGCGAGGCCGCCTTGAACGCAGAGGAGTTTGATGCCGTTACCAAAGGCGCTGCACTTGCATGCGCCCTGTCACTTATGCTTGTCACGTTGACGGTCGTGATCGGACTTCCGTCACTGGTCCTGGTGGTGCCGGCCCTGGCGCTGATCCTGCTGGGATTTGTGATCAACACCGGCTTTGCCGCACTATCCGTGGGAACGCTGAACATGATCTCAGTGGCCTTTGCGGTGCTGTTTATCGGTCTTGGTATCGACTATGCCGTCCACGTGATTCTGCGCTTTGCAGAAGAGCGGGCCGGGGGCGGCAGCCCGAAGGAAGCAGCCATTGCGGCCATTCGAGGTATCAGCGTGCCGCTTGGTCTTTGCACGCTGACCACGTCGCTGGCCTTTCTGGCCTTCACCCCGACCGACTTCGTCGGCATGGCCCAACTCGGGATCATCGCAGCGGGAGGCATCGTGATTGCCTTCATCGGCTCGATCACCCTGGTACCTGCCATCCTGTCAGTGCTGCCCGGGTCGCAGGCAAAGATCGCCCGGGCGTTTTCCAGGCCCACACCACAGCATGGGAGCTGGTTGCAGGCGCATCGGTCCAGCATTCGAAAGGCCGCTTCTTCGGCGTTGATTCTCGCAGGAATCGCGAGCGTCCTGCTCCTCCCGCAAGTACGCTTTGACGGGGACCCGATCAATCTGAAGGACCCGGCAGCCCCCAGCATGGAGGCCTTCGACGATCTTGCAGAGCACCAGCCTGCCCATACCTTTGCCATCCAGGTGCTGAGCGAACCAGGCGAGCCGGTTCGCGACATGGTCAGATCGTTGAAGGCGCTGCCCCAGGTGCTGGATGTCGAAACGCTGGACTCGATGTTGCCAACCGACCAGGAACCGAAGCTCGGCCACCTCAATACACTTGCTGACCTGCTGCCGGAAGAGATTGAGCCGGCAACCGACTTCTCTTTCGAGGAGCAGAAGAACCATCTCGCCTCATGGCGTGAGGACGTCACCGCAATGGTCAACGCCGAGAGTGCGAGACAGGAGATACGCAGCTCTGCTGCCCGGCTCAAACAAGCCCTTGAGGACTTTGTAGCTGCCAGCAACAGTTCGCCGGAGGCCATTCAGGCTCTCCAGGTGTCCCTGGTGCAGGGCTTTCCGGGACTGTTTGAAGCAACCCGTCAACTTGCCGATCTCGATCGGGTGACGGAAGACAATGTCGATGACGGCTTCAGGCAACGTTACATTGCGCCGGACGGCAGACGGCGCCTGGAGGTCTTGCCCAGGGGAGATATGCGTGACCCGGCCCAGTTGGACGAATTTGTTGCGGCTGTGCTCAAGGTTGCACCGCAAGCCACCGGTGCACCTGTGGAGATTGCGGGCGCTGCCAGTGTTGTATCATCTTCCATGATCAAGGCCTCCGTGATGTCCCTGGTGCTGGTGCTGATAGCCATGTTTGTGGTCTTCCGCCGCCTGAGTGACGTATTATTGGCAGTCGCTCCACTGCTGTTGGCCGGTGCGCTGATGGCCGGCTATACGGTTGTGTTCAACTCGCCTTTCAATTTCGCAAACGTGATCGTACTGCCGCTACTCGTGGGGCTGGGCATCGACAGTGCAATTCACTATGTGTCGCGGGCCCGGGACACAGGCGATGGCGCAGACGCAGACGTTACCCAAAGCTGGACGCCGCGTGCTGTTCTGATATCCGGTATAACGACCATGGGATCATTTGGTACGCTGTGGCTTTCCGCCCACCGTGGCATGGCCAGCATGGGAGAACTTCTTGCTGTCGCAATTACGATTACACTGTTGTGCACACTGGTGGTGCTGCCACAGTTGATCTCCTGGTTCATGAGGCCCGTCGAGCATTGAAACCTGAATCGTCACCCAAAACAGTACAATCTACCGGCATAAATCCGATATCAATCAGATGGCGGTTCGCCCTGCTAGGTCTGGTGGTTGTGTCTGCACTACTGGCTGCTATGAGCTTGACACCAGTGTCAGCCCAACTGCGGCAGATGGCACTTGGAGTGTGGGCAGATGAAGATGGCCAATCCAATATTGAGATAGCGCCATGTGGGGATGATTTGTGCGGAAGAATTGTGTGGCTTAAAGAGCCATTCGATGCGTCGGGAAGAGCACAAACCGATATCAACAATCCAGATACATCTCTGCGTACCCGTCCACTTCTTGGGCTGTTGATCATCGCGGGGTTGCGTCCTGATGACGACGGCGACCGTCTCGTTGGTCGGGTCTATAATGCTGAGGATGGCAAGATTTATGACGTTTACATGGCGCCCCGAGGTCAGACCATGGATGTAGAGGGATGTTTCCTCGCTTTTCTGTGTGGCTCACAAACCTGGACGAGGGTTCGTTAGTCCTTGACGCCAGACTGGCCGGTTGCTTGCAATGCATGCAAGTGTGTTCCGGGCCATTCTCCGGACCTTGCAACCCTCTTTGCGCCTTGGTGGGGAGCATGGACCAGTTTATAACGAATCTTGAAACAGGTGAAATCTGCTGGTGTCAATTTGAGACGTTTTTGTTGTCGAATGCCGGGTTAAGGTTGCGTGCACATTTTTTGCAGTCCTTCATGGTTTGACATGGGCATTGGCCCCAGACGACAAGGAACTGGAGCTTGCGCTCCGGGTTTGAAGGCGGGCTGTCGTGAATCAATACAGATGGAGATTTTAAGTTGAGGAAATATTTTGCATCCTTTGGCAGGTCGTTCATTGCTCTGACGGTTGCCAGTACTGTCTGGCTGGGCATACCGAACGCCGCACTGAGCAACATTTATGACACCAAAATTCTACAGCGCATGAAGTTCAGCCCGGATCAACGCGCGAA
>CAYRLR010000306.1:0-4246 GCA_964424975.1 uncultured Anderseniella sp. | reverse complement strand
GATCCCGGGTCATCATATCAGGTCCGGTGGAGCGCCGTTCGGGCCGCGCCTAGATCACGATTGTGCGCGCTCAACAAGATGAAGCCGTGGATTGTCGCCGTGCTGTGTCTGCTGCCCGCCAATGTTGTGGCCAGGGCCGAACCCGTGTCCATCGAACTTGTGCTGGCAGTGGATACATCGGCCAGCGTTGATGACATGGAATATGCCCTGCAGATGCGCGGCATCGCAGCCGCGCTGGAAAGCAATGATATCATCGAGACCATCGGATTACACAAGGACGGTGTTGCAATTGCCCTGCTGCAGTGGAGTGGCGGGTTGCTAGGCAAGGTCGCAGTCGACTGGACCGTGGTCTCGTCGGAAAGCTCCATCCGGGCGCTGGCCAGACAGATCGCGCGCGCACCTCGCGCCAATACCGGAAATTTCACCTCCATCACTACAGCCATAAACCGGTCAATGGAGATGCTGGAAAATAATTCCCAGGTCGGAAAATACCGCCGCATCGACATCTCCGGTGATGGCCGCAGCAATACCGGACAGCATCCTTCCATCGCGCGCAACGTGGCCATATCAAAGGGCATCACCATAAACGGACTGGCAATCCTTGACGGCGATGCCGGGCTTGCGGCCTATTACCGGACAAATGTCACCGGCGGACCTGGTTCGTTTGTCATAAGCGCAAATGATTTTGAGGATTTTGCCAAAGCCATGAAACGAAAACTCGGCCGCGAACTGAGCGTGCAGCTGTCTGCCGTTCCCGCCCCGTCATCGGAAAGCCAGCATGCAGCCAGATAATCGCCTTTCCCTCGCCGATATCCACGAGCTTGCCCATGGCGCACTGGAAGGATCAGGTGCCCGTGGCCTTCAGCTTGAACAGACAACGCTGGCCATTGTGGAAGCTGAAGCCGACGGCATACGCACCGTGGGCCTGGGTTATCTGCCGACCTATTGCGAGCACCTGAAATGCAACAAGGTCGTCGGCATGGCACAACCGTCTCATGAGCAGGTTGCCGGGTCCGCCATTGCCAGCGATGCAGCGCAGGGGTTTTCTTTTGCGGCGTTTCACGAAGCCATGGACGACTTCCATGCGCTGTGCCGCAGCCAGGGCATTGCCGCGCTCGCCATCCGGCGGTCGTCATCCGCCGGCGTTCTGGGCTGGTTCGTGGAACGCACGGCAAAAGCCGGCCTGATCGGCATCGGATTTGCCAATTCATCATCCCTGATGGCACCATACGGTGGGACAAAGGCGTTTTTCGGCACCAACCCGCTGGCGTTTGCAGTGCCGCGCGGAGAGAGTCGCCCGCCCCTGATCTGCGACATGGCGACATCACAAGTGGCCTATGTGACAGTGAAACAGCATGCTGCAAGTGGCATCCCTATCCCGCTGGGCTGGGGACTGGACAAGCACGGGGCGCCGACCACAGATCCCAACGAGGTGCTTGACGGCGGAGCCATGGCGCCAGCGGGCGGTCACAAGGGTTCACTGCTGGCCCTGTTGGTCGATGTACTGGCCGGCGGGCTGGCAGGACCACATTTTTCGTTTCAGTCATCGCCGTTCGGGAACAATGAAGGCGGACCGACAGATGTCGGCCAGGTGTTCATTGCGCTTGCGCCAGCGACATTCACCGGCACCCAGGCGGGGCCCGGTCCGTTTGCCGAACGTCTGGAAGTCATGCTGTCGGCCCTGAGCGTAGACGATGGCGTGCGCCTGCCCGGTGACAGTCGCTACAGAAATCGAGAAAAGGCCGCAGCACACGGTATCGCAGTGCCGGACGCGCTGATCGCCAGACTGCGGTCTTATACCAAAGCAAGAAGCTAGAGATAACACTACTGCGGCTGAAGCAGGCTGGCCAGTTTCGCACAGGCGGCATCCAGTTCCGCATTGTCAAAACCGGAATAGCCCATCAGCAGACCCTGATGCTTTGCCGGTCCGGCGCAATAGCGCGACAGGGCGGGAAGCATCAAGCCCGCATCGTGGGCCTTGTGCGATATCTGTACATCGTTCATGCGCTGCGCGAGACCGGCAGAAAGCCGGGCTGTCAGATGCATGCCGCCTGCTTCGGGCTGAACCGCGAGCAAACCATCTAGATGGCGGCCAACACTTTCAACCAGCGCCTGCTGGCGTACACCGTACACCCGCCGCATGCGACGGATGTGGGTGGCGAAGCGACCGGAAGCCATAAACTGTGCCAGCGCCGGTTGCGCCACTGCCGACGCCAGCGGACCACGCTGGTTGAGCACCTGTTCAAAAGACGCAACCAGCGGGTCCGGCACCACCAGATACCCCAGTCGCAATTGCGGCGTGAAGACTTTGGAAAATGAACCCATGTAGAGGACACGGTCATTGCTGGCCAACCCCATCAGCGTGGGAAGCGGCGTGCCCCGATAACGGTACTCGCTGTCAAAATCATCTTCAAGAATGAGGGCCTGATGCCGGTCACTCCAGGCCAGCAAGTCCAGCCGTCTTGCCAGCGGCATGGTCACGCCGGTGGGATAGTGCCGCGACGGAGTGGTGATCGCCAGCCGGGCGCGCGGCATGGCGGCCGGATTCAGCCCGTCCTCATCCACCGCAACCGGAATCACATCTACGCCCTGGTGCACCAGTTCGCCGGCGAACAGCGGATAACCAGGGTCTTCCAGCACAACTTGTTGTGCGACAAGGCCAATGGCCCGGACAATCAACTGGGTGGCGTCAGCGCCGCCTGCAGTGACGAACACCTGTGCGGGCTGGCAACGAAGCCCGCGCCATTCATGCAGATGGTGCGCAATGGCTTCGCGCAGGCCCGGATGGCCCAACGGGTCGAGCACCGGCGCCGCGCGCATGGCCGGATTTTTCCAGCTTTGCTCCAGCAGCTTGGCCCATTCTTCATGGGGAAACAGGCGCGCATCATGGGCGGCCGGTTGAAACGGCACCGGTGCCGACCGCCCGGTCTCAACGGGGCGAATTTCAAAGGGTTCATCACACCCGGCAATCTTCAGCAATGTGTCCGGCAAATGAGGAGCAACAAAAAGCCCCTTGCCATGGCGGCCTTCGGCAAAGCCTTCCGCCACCAGCTGATCCATCGAGGTGGTGACGGTGATACGCGAGACGCCCAGGTCACAGGCGAACGCCCGGCTGCCCGGCAAACGCCCACCCGGCGCAATCCGGCCTGACAGGATCATGTCGCGCAGCTGACTGGTCAACTGCACATGCAAGGGTGCTGAAGCTGCGCGGTCCAGCGCAATCGCGGCAATGGCAGCATCTGTAGTGGACATATTGAATTTGCTCATATTGGCTCTTTTTTCAAGGCCATTATTACGGTGTTCTTCTGCGAAGTCGATATATGAAGCGAGGAAACATCTATGACCCGGAAGACAGATGCCCCGAGTGACCGCACCCGGCTCAGGCGGCTGCATGAGCGCGGCCATTTCGACGCTGCATCGATCCATGCAGTACTGGACGCAATGCCACTTTGCCATGTGGGCTATCAGCTTGACGGTGCACCGGTGGTGACGCCGACCATGCAATGGCGCGAAGGCGATCATGTCTACTGGCATGGCTCGTCGGCAAGCCGGTTTCTGCGCGCCGCGAATGCCACGCAGGTATGCCTTACCGTGACCTTGTGGGACGGTCTTGTCATGGCACGTTCGGGGTTCCATCACTCGGCCAATTACCGTTCGTGCATGGTTTTCGGCGAAGCTGAAATTGTCCAGGATGCGGATGACAAGACAGCCCGGTTGAAGGCGATGTTCGACGTCTGGTTTCCGGGCCGTTGGGACATGCTTCGCGCCATCAATGACCAGGAACTGAAGGCCACGACGGTGTTGCGCCTGCCGCTCGATGAAGCATCGGTGAAAATACGCACCGGCCCACCCTCGGACGATGAGGAAGATTATGAACTGCCGATCTGGGCAGGGGTTGTGCCACTGAGTATAGTGACCGGCAAACCAGTTGACGATCCGCGCAACCATGACGGTCTGGCGGCACCGGATCACGCCGTGACCTTCAAGGCCGGATAGGAGGTATCCCGACATGCTGAGCGAGGAGATGCAAAGCCTGATCCGCACCCATACTGCCGGGTTTGTGGCAACAACGCGGGCTGATGGGTCTGCGGCGGTGTCGCCCAAGGCCACCTTTGTGGTGCTGGATGAGCGCACAATTGCATGCGGTAACATACGCTCGCCGGGCACAACGGCAAACCTGCGGCGTAACCCGGCCTGTGAAATCTGCTTTCTTGATCCGTTGACCCGAAAGGCGGTGCGGATATCG
>CAYRLR010000305.1:0-4256 GCA_964424975.1 uncultured Anderseniella sp. | reverse complement strand
ATGAGCGATTGGCAGCCGCCATGAAAGCCGGTCCGGAAATGGCGTCGTTGAACATGGGGTCGATGAACTTTGGTATCTTTCCCCTGCTGGAAAAGTACTCCGAGTGGCAACACGACTGGGAACCGGCGTTTCTTGAAATGACCAGGGATTTCATTTTCCCCAATACCTTCAAGACGATCGAATATGCCTTGCAGAAACTCGGCGAAGGCCACGGCACCCGGTTCGAGTTCGAGTGCTATGATCTTGGACACCTGTATAACCTCGCCTGGTTCGTCGACAAGGGAATGGTGAAACCACCGTTCTTCATCCAGATGGTTTTTGGGATACTGGGCGGCGTGGGGGCTGACCTCGACAACCTGATGCACATGCACACCATTGCCGAGAAACTGTTCGGCGACAAATACGAATGGTCTGTCCTGGCGGCCGGCCGCCATCAAATGCCATTTGCCACGCAATCGGCCATACTGGGCGGCAACCTTCGCGTCGGGCTTGAAGACAGTCTTTATATCGGACCCGGCAAGCTGGCTGAATCCAATGCAGACCAGGTCCGCAAGATTCGCGGTATTGTTGAAGGCCTTGGCCTGACCATTGCCACACCGGCGGAAGCACGTGAGCGCCTTGCGCTGAAGGGTGGCGATCAGGTGGCGTTTTGAGTGAGAACAGGGCGATGGCGAACCGGGTGGCAATTGTAACAGGTGGCGGAAGAGGCATTGGCCGGGCGGTCGTTGATCGCCTGCTTGCTGACGGTTTCAAGGTGCTGGCTTGCGGGCGCGGCTCCAGGCCTGGCGGTTTTCCTGAAGCGGCGGGGTGGCTGCAAGCTGATGTCTCGTCACCGCAAGACGCAGACCGCATTGTCGCCGAGGCCAACGAGTCGTTCGGGACGGTTTCGTTGCTGGTCAACAATGCAGGAGTGCAGGTTGAGAAGACAGTTGCCGAGAGCACGGATGAAGACTGGGACCTTGTGGTAGGGGTAAACTGCCGCGGTGTGTTCAACATGTGCCGGGCCGTCCTCCCGCTCATGGAGCGCAGTGGCGGCAACATCGTCAATATCGGATCAATTTCCGGACTGGTGTCGGATCCGACAATGGCGCTCTACAATGCATCGAAGGCTTTTGTTCATGGCCTCACCCGCTCAATTGCCGTCGATCACGGGCCAAAAGTGCGATGCAATTCCATTCTGCCCGGCTGGATCATGACCGGCATGGTCGATGATGCCTTTGCCCTGGCAAACGATCCGGCCGCAGCCAAGGCAGACGCACTGGCACGCCACCCTGCAGGCAGGCTTGGCGAACCGGAAGATATCGCCAGCGCAGTTGCCTGGCTCGCCAGTGATGAGAGCACCTATGTTACCGGCCAATGCTTTACCATTGATGGCGGCATGACAGCTGCATCTCCAATTCAACCGGGACTATTCTGATGATTGAGTTCAACCATACCGCCTGCCTTGGCGCGGGTGTGATCGGTGCCAGCTGGGCAGCCCTGTTTCTTGCCTCGGGGCGCAGCGTTGCGGTGTATGATCCCTCCGACAAAGCCGAAAAATACCTTCGGGACTATGTGGAAACCGCATGGTCGACGCTGACCGAACTGGACATGACCAGCAATGGCAATCCGGACGCCATCACGTTTCACAAATCCGCAGCACATGCCGTTGCCGGAGCCACATTCGTTCAGGAAAGCGTGCCTGAGCGGATCGAGGTCAAACACTCGCTGTATGCTGAAATTGAACCCGCACTGGCACCGGATGCGATCATTGCGTCATCGGCGTCAGGGTTGACACTGTCGGAGATGCAGGCCGGTTGGGCCGATCCTTCGAGACTTGTGCTGGGCCACCCGTTCAACCCGCCCCACCTGATCCCGTTGGTTGAAGTGATGGGCAATGACACGACCGAAGGCGCAGCGGTGGTAGCGGCTGAACGTTTCTACGCGGCAGTTGGCAAGGTCACCATACGCGTCAACAAGGAAGTGCCTGGCCACGTTGCCAACCGGTTGCAGGCGGCTGTCTGGCGCGAAGCCATCCACCTGGTCAACGAAGGCGTGGCAAGCGTTGAGGATGTGGACAAGGCAATGTGGGCAGGACCGGGCCTGCGGTGGGCGGCGATGGGCCCGACCATGCTGTTTCACCTGGGCGCAGGCGAAGGAGGACTGGCCGCGTTTTGTGACCGCTACACACCCAGTTTCAATCGCTGGTGGGATGATCTGGGCGTGTTGCATCTCGACCAGGAAATGTCCCGCAAGCTGGTGGCAGGCGTCACCGAAGAGGCTGGCGACCTGTCGCCTGCCGAGCTTTCGATAAAACGTGATGCCCTGATCACCGCCATGCAGAAAGCCACCGCTCACCTGCGCCCCAAATAGTTCAGGATGCAGGCGTCTTCTCAATCCGACCCAGCACTATGCCGGCAACCGCGGTGAGAGCGGCCATCGGCAGCAGGTAGATCAGTGACATGGTCCAGCTGCCGTTGCCGGTTGCAACCAGCCATGTGGTGACGGCGGGGCCGATGAGTTGTCCGATGGCTACGCATTGCAGCATGAGCCCGTTCACGCTGGAGACATGTGCCCGGCTTGGTGCATGGCGTGCAACACCGGCAAACAGGGAGCCGGGGATCAGGCCGCCGAAGCTGGAAAACATTACTGCCCCGGCAATTCTGACCGGCACCGGCAAGGCGGCGCTCATCACCATGACCGCCCCCAGCGCCATCGCCGCGCTGGCCACCAGGATCAGGGTTTGCCGGCGCACACCGCGGTCCAGCATGAACCCGGCGGTTATGTTGCCGGTGGTGTTGACCACCATGATCATTGCGCCAATGGCTGCCGCCGGCGCCAGCGCCCATCCGGCGCGTTCAACCAGTATCAGCGGTACAAAAGACGTAACCGCCATGTACTGTCCGGAATAGCATCCGAAAACCGCTCCCAGCATGACCGCGCCCGGCGTTTTCAGAACCGCCCTTATGCGCCCTTCCCCGGCACCGGGAGCTGCCACGTGTTCGCGCGGGGCGGCCCAGACCAGGCCGGCAAGAAACACCACGTAGCTTGCAGAGATCAGCAGCCACAAACCACGCCAGCCAACGCTTGCAATGACAACACCACCTGCCAGCAGGATCAGACCGGCGCCCAGCGGCAGATAGGCGCCCCAAAGCCCCATGGCCGTCTGGCGCGTGCGATCATCTGCCAGCCGCAAGACCAGACCGGGCAGCGACACCGATATCATGAAGAAGCCGACACCTTCGGCAACCCGGCTTGCAATCAGTGTCGTGCCGGTATCGGCCAGGGCACCGGCAGCACCCGCACACCCGGCCAGCACCAGCCCCACCATGGCAAGGCGCAGTTGCCCCCAGCGGTCGGACAGTGCCCCGAAAAACAACCCGGCGAGCGCGGCGACCAGCGAAAACATCGATACGACAAGGCCCGCCTGAAACAGTGAAAGGTTCAGTTCCGCCCGCAACACCGGCAACGCAGCAGGTGCCTTGCCGACCAGGAATGCGGCTGCAACACCGGTCAGAAACACCACCCATATGCGCGGCCATTGACCGGTATTTTCAGATTTCGCTGACACGATTGTTTTCGCCCTGCCCCAACTTTCGCGGGATAGTGACATCATGCGCCGGTGATTGCCAAGACGGCTATGTCAGGAATTTTTTCTGCGCGCCGCCAACAGTACATCCAGCGACCAGTGATCGCGATGACGCAGCAACCACAGAGCCAGCATCGCCAGGAAAACACACAGTGCGACGGTGACATTTCGGTTCACCGGAAACCCGTTGTCATTGATTTCAAACGGCGCAAGATATTGCGGCCACTGCCGAAAAATAGTGAAGCCATGCATTGCCGCAAGTGCTGCATAGCTGACGATCCGGGCCCAGCCTGCAAATACCAGCAGGCATATGACAATCTGGACACCGGCAATGGCATAAACCTGCCAAAGTCCCAGATCGATGGAATCGAAGAATTTGGCCAGTTTCTGATACTGCACAGGTGCAAGAATCTTGTTCACGGCCCACACGAAAATGAACCACGCACATCCGATGCGCAGTAACAGTAGTCCCAGGGCCTCACTTTGATAGGGTGTCGGCAGCCGCATTTTGATATCTCCGGATTGCTTTCAGCAAAAGGTGCGCACCACCTGAGTATCAAGCTTCCGGTAACTTCGGCCTGACATGTGCGTGAACGCGTCACGTCCCAAGCGGCAATCCGCCGGTTGACGCCGCGCGCCCGGCGGTAGAGATTGAAGCCTCAACATAATATCAGGCAGATCAGATGGT
>CAYRLR010000304.1:0-4262 GCA_964424975.1 uncultured Anderseniella sp. | reverse complement strand
TGGAATATTGTGGCCGGCGATAACATTTGCCTTGCCGTCAATGCTGTATTTGCCGGCTATGAGCACCACGGTGCCGACCTGGTATAAACCGAACTGCACCGGCGCCAGCCTGCTCTCAAGCAGTCGCGGCCAGCTGCGGTAAATCAGTCCGAACAGGATCGAAAGTACGAAACCCAGCAGTGCGGCATGCGCATGGGTGTTGGAGTATTGCAATTGTTCGGCGGCGCCGAGGTAAAACCCGAACACCATTGCAGCAACAACCCAGACGAATCCACACAGGATATAGAGGCGATCAACTCTCACGGCCAAACTCCTTCACAAAAGCCAGGCGCTGAGCATGCAAGGCACAGCTGCGTGGAGACACACCAGGTGGCGCGAGAATGCTCCCGCGGCTGCCGTGAGGCAAGTGGGAAAGCATCTCTTGTCAGGTATCCGGATCTCAGGAATGGCTGGAACCGGTTTGCCAGCAGGACCGGGTACACGGGCGCCTGCGCTGAGGCAGGTCTGCATTGGTGTCTGCACTGGAAAAGCCACCCGCCGAATTGCTCCGGCGGGTGGCTGATCACGACGTTTCAGGCATTTACAGGCTAGCGGTAAAGACCCAGCTTGGCGCGGTTGCCGTAGCCCATGGTACGGTCAGCAGCATCGGACTCGACATCGCCCTCATACATAATGCCGCTACGTGCAGGCCCCAGCTTTGCGCGATTGCCATTATAGATCTTGCCGGGAGCCGCGACCGGGGCCACGGTCACAACACTGTTGTAATTGTGCATGCGTTCCGAGCCCAGCTTTGCGCGATTGCCGTTGCCATCGGTGCGTTCAGCAACTGATTGCGCGATACTTGGTGTGGTCATCGGCATGGCCAGTGCAGCCGTGGCCAGAGCGCCTGTGACAAGTGCGATTTTGATATTGTTCATTGATGTAACTCCTTTTCAGTTGGTTCGCATCATCAACGGGCGGGAGTCAGGTTAGTTCCGGAATTTATCCTTATAAACAAATAGTTTACCGCTGATAACAACGGCGTGATGGCAACGGCGCGCATAGACTGGTTCTTGTTGAAAGGCGCAATCGTGCACCGCAAGCGCATCATCAAGAGTATTCGGTATGGAAAGAACAACAGGCCCAGGAGGATTGAACTTTTCCGTCCCACACACTGTAAAACATCCGGCCAACCAGGACAGCGAGGTTCGCATACTATTGGCCTTCAGGCATAAAGGCCGCCGTGCAGCAGGTCCTTGCAACAGCAGGTTTTGCCTTGGTGCCGAAACACACAGGTGATACGAAACCGACTGAAACAGAAGAGCCCGGTATGGTATCCTTGTCTGAACGTATTCACGAGTATCGATGTTCCAGATTGAAGAGCCGGATCGGCCACATTCATCACGCTGACCAGCCAGTGCACGCGGCGTCTGTCCATGATGCTTGCACCCACATCCAAACCTGAACGAGAGGCCCACTATCATGACCAGCGCACTCAATGGAAAAGCCGCCATCATCACCGGCGCCAGCAGGGGTATCGGCGCTGCTGCGGCACGCCAGCTTGCCGCGGAAGGCGTCTCGGTGTTGCTGGCAGCGCGCTCTTCGGCTGACATCGAACAGGTTGCTGAAGAGATACGCAACAATGGCGGCACGGCGCAAGCCATCACCTGCGATGTTACCAGCTACCCGCAAGTGGCCGCCATGGTGGCAAAGTGCAAACAGGATTTCGGCCGGGTGGATATCCTGGTCAACAATGCCGGCCTGATCGATCCGATCTCGCGCCTGGCCGATGCCGACCCTGAAGCCTGGGCAAAGGTCTCCGACGTCAATTACAAGGGTGTGTTCTTCGGTCTCAGGGCTGCCCTTCCCGAAATGGAGGCACAAGGCAGCGGCACCATCATCAACATTTCCTCCGGGGCAGCCTGCGCGCCCATGGAAGGCTGGAGCCATTACTGTTCGTCCAAGGCCGCCGCACTGATGCTGACGCGGTGTGCCGACAAGGAATATGGCAGCAAAGGCATTCGCGTAGTGGGCCTCAGCCCCGGTACCGTGGCCACCGACATGCAGGTGTCGATCAAGGCCTCCGGCATCAATCCGGTCAGCCAGCTGGACCCGTCGGTCCACATTCCGGCAGACTGGGTCGGCAAGACGGTGGTGTGGCTGTGCAACGAAGGCGCCGATGAATTTGCCGGGCAGGACTTTTCCCTGAAGAGCGATGCAGGCCGCGCCAAAGTCGGATTGCCCGGTGTGGGCGCTGCCTGAGCCCATCACCGAAGTGTTGCCAACGAGGCGGCTTGTGTTATAGCCCATGAACAATTCGCATCCATTCAAGCAAGGCAAACATCGAAAATGGCAGTCAAGATACATCAGGGCGACCTTCCCGACGGACTGGACTTCGGATCAAGCGTGGCGGTGGACACCGAAACCATGGGACTGCACGCCAACCGTGACAAGCTGTGCGTGGTGCAGTTGTCTGCCGGCGACGACGATGCCCACCTGGTGCAGCTGGATCGCAAGACCTATCACGCGCCGCGGCTCAAGGCGCTGATGGAAGACGCAAGCGTCACCAAGATCTTTCACTATGCGCGGTTTGATGTCGGCATGCTGAAGGCCTATCTGGGCGTTGATACGTCACCTGTCTACTGCACCAAGATCGCCTCGCGGCTGGCGCGCACCTACACCGACCGGCACGGCCTGAAGGACCTGGTGCGCGAAATGCTCGGCATTGAAATGTCGAAGCAACAGCAGAGTTCCGACTGGGGCACACCTGTACTGTCGGACGCCCAGAAGCAGTATGCAGCGCTTGACGTGATCTATCTGCATGAGCTCAAGGTCAGACTGGACCAGATGCTGCGCCGCGAAGACCGTGCGGATCTTGCCCAGGCATGCTTCGAGTTTTTGCCGACGCGTGCGCGGCTTGACCTTGCCGGTTGGCCAAACGAGGACATTTTTGCCCATTCGTGAGCAAAGGCCGATTGCCGTCGCCTTTATTCGGCAAGATTTGCCGGGCAATAAGCATGATGGGCTCTCCAGTCGGGTCCGGTATTTCCCGGATGCAACGGTGAGAAAGCGGCAATGAAACCCAGGGCACGACCAACCATCAGACGCAGGCGGCGCGGACCTGCCATCATGGTGTGGTTGTTCATGCTCGCCGCAGCGGGTGTGTTCGGGGTGTTTCTGATCCAGGCGTCGGGTTTCGATATCGACACCGCGCTCAACTCGCAACCGGCGGCACCGGTCGCCACGCCCAAACAGGCATCAGAGCAGGAACGGTTTGCCGTGCAAGGCTCCGAGTTTGCCGGTTTCGACGATGACCAGCAGCCCTATAACATCGCTGCAGAGCAAGCCAATCAGGACAAGCAGCAACCAAACCTGGTGCACCTGCGCCAGGTGACCGGCCTGCTCAAGCGAAGCGACGGGCGCGCCATGGATGTCACCGCCAAAACCGGCCTGTTCAACAGCAGGGACAAATCCCTGCGCCTGACCGGCGATGTCGTGATCAGGCTGGCCAACACATTCACTGCCAATATGGACACAGCAGACGTTGATGTGAAGCAAAAGACCCTGACATCACAATCCGAGGTAGTCGTGGTAATGGAGGGCGGCGTGATCAGGTCCACCGGCATTGACGTTGCCAACAATGGCGAACATGTGACTTTCAAATCGCGGGTTCGTGCGCTATTCGAGACTGGCTCAACGCAAGACAGCCCCGCTGCGGCAACAGCTGAAACGACCAGTGCAAAAGGAAACTTGCAACAATGAAACCGAACAAGGCCGGATATGCGGTTGCGCTGATGGTGATGACAGCAAGTCTCGCCGCGATGCCTGCCCATGCGCAGAAAACGAAAAACAAGGTCAATATCGAATCCGATCAGATGGAGCTGTTTGAAAGCAAGAGCCAGGCAATTTTTCGCGGCAATGTGCGCGCCCGGAAAGGCGATGTCAGTCTGGACTCAACCAACCTGATCGCCACGTTCAAGAAAACCAAGGGTGGCGGAACGGATGTGACCTGGCTGGAAACAACCGGCGGCGGGGTAAAGATCGTAACCCCGACGCAAACCATAACCGGCGACCGCATGAAGATGAATGTCAAAGCCAACACGGCGGTGGTGACGGGCAAAGTCACGGTCAACCAGGGCACCAGCGTTGTGAATGGCGAAAAGCTGAATGTGAATCTGAACACCAACGAGGCGAAATTCTCAGGGGGCCGCGTCAAATTCAATTTCGATCCCGACCAGAACACGGCGGGTGCCGCCAAACCCGCAAACTGATCGGCAAGTTTC
>CAYRLR010000303.1:0-4274 GCA_964424975.1 uncultured Anderseniella sp. | reverse complement strand
CTTTCCTCAGATGAAAAGCAGCAGCATGGCGCCCGTTACAGGGTGAGGTTATACCCTTTTCGAATTATGCCTTGTGCAGGCAGTCTCGCGTCACTAGAGCAATATCCATCCATATGGATGGATAAAATTGCGCTAATACTTTGGAAACGAGCATCTTTATCCGGTCATATGATTCCATATGATCGGATGATGCTCTAGAGATCGATAATGGCTTTTTCCTATCTATCACAAAACATGCGTGGCGCGCTTGCGATCGCCGTCGGTGCCGCTTTCTGGGGTTTATTCTGGATTCCGCTGCGCTATCTGTCTGACGCCGGGTTTGGACCCTTGTGGTCGGCCTCGATGGTAATGGCCGGCGGGTTGCCGGTGGCCATTCTGGCTGCTTGCTGGTGGGGCAGATGGCGTGGCGACCACCTGCGCTGGATGGCGCTTGTCGGCGTTGGCATCGGCATTTCCGAGGTCTGCTATTTCTATGCGGTCGTTTCCACCGATGTGGTTCGGGCAATCTTGTTGTTTTACATGCTGCCGATCTGGGCCACGCTGATTGATCGGGTAGTGTTTGGTATTCGGCTTAACCCATGGCGCGCATCTGCTATCCTGCTGGCATTCGCAGGCCTGTGGCTGTTGCTCGGCGGAGATGGCGGGCTGCCGGTGCCTCGAAATGCGGGTGACTGGGCTGGCCTTGTGGCAGGGTTTTTCTGGGGTTCGACGCTTTCACTGGTGCGTGGTCGCGCTGAAGTTGATCCATTCTGGAATGTGGCATCGGCAACCTTCTTTGGAGCAGTGTTGGCGGGCCTGGCCGCCATCGTGATTGGCAACACCGGTATATCCGCCGGCGCATTTACGCCGGCGCTCGGCGTTGGAGTGCTGGCATTCGGCATCCTTGCCTTCTGGCCGGCGATGATCGGCCAGTTGTGGGGGGCACGGCTTGTGCCGGCAACCCGTGCGGCATTGTTGACCATGACAGAGCTCGTGGTTGCAACCATAAGTGCCTGGGCATTGATCGGAACCTCGATGACGGCGCTGTCGGTTTTGGGCGGGCTGGTTATTGTCACAGCCGTGCTCATCGATATTTACGGCAATGCGGAACAAACTACCTAGGGTCCAGGGACAGTCCGGACATATTGTTGACGGGTCGGACCGTTTCAACCGGGTCGGGAGACACCCTCATGGATAACTCGCAGTTTGCATTGCTGAAGTCGAAACGCTTTCTGCCATTGTTCATCACCCAGGCGCTGGGGGCCTTGAACGACAACGTGTTCAAGAACGCCCTCGCCATCCTGCTTGTGTATCGCCTTGCTGCTGAAGCCGGGCTCAATACGGCAGTACTGGCAACGGCGGCCGGAGGGGTATTCATCCTGCCGTTTTTCCTGTTCTCTGCCACTGCCGGACAGATCGCCGACAAGTTTGACAAGGCAGGTCTGATCCAGCAGATAAAGCTGGCTGAAATTGTCATCATGGCACTTGGCGCAGTGGCACTGTTTTCCGGCGACGTTTGGTTTCTGTTTGGCGTGCTGTTTCTCATGGGCACGCAATCGGCCTTCTTCGGCCCGCTGAAATACTCCATATTGCCGGTGCATCTGAAGGAAAGTCAGTTGATCGGTGCCAACTCGCTTGTCGAGGCAGGCACATTCCTGTCCATTCTGGCCGGTACAATTGCCGGCAGTTTGCTGATTTTGACGGGCTCGGGCATTGCCGTGGTTTCGGGGCTGGTTCTGACGCTCGCCGGCCTCGGTTATGCGGCGAGTCGTTTTATCCCGGGGGCCCCCGCAGCAGTTCCCGACTTGAAGATCAACTGGAATATTGTTGCCGAGAGCTGGCGGATGGTGGCCAAGGCGGCATCGGCCGGTTATTCACGTTTCACCATCCTTGGCATATCATGGTTCTGGCTGGTAGGCGCCATCCTGCTGTCGCTGTTCCCGGCAATCGCCGGCGATCTGCTGAAAGGGGACGAGACCGTTGTCACCCTGTTCCTGGTGCTGTTTACCGTTGGCATCGCCATCGGCTCAATGCTGTGCAACCGCCTGCTGAAGGGGCAGGTAACGGCAATTCATGCTCCGTTTGGCGTTCTCGGCATCGCCATTTTCATTGCTGATTTCTCATTTGCGCTGATCAATTATCAACCAGCAGATAGCGGCGAACTGATTGGCGGTCTGGCCTTCCTGTCTGACTGGAGCCATTTGCGCATGATGGCGGATCTTGTCGGCGTGGCATTGTGCGGCGGAATATTCATTGTGCCGCTGTATGCGATCCTGCAGGCAAGGTCTGCCAATGAGGATCGGTCGCGCACTATTGCGGCCAACAACATCGTCAACGCCTTCTTCATGACTGCAGGGGCAGGGGTCGTTGCCGGCTTGATTGGAGCAGGGGTGGCGATACCCGCTGTTTTTCTGGGTGTCGCCGCGATGTCCCGAATTGTCGCGATCTATGTATGGCGGGCTGTTGCCTGACCGCTGCTTGCAGAATTTTATGCTGTCAGGCCATCGAATTTGATATATCAGCCTGCCTGAACCATTCATTTCAAGATGTTCGCATTGTATTATTCTGCAACACTGAGATGAGATGGACCGGTGGCGAAAACGGTCGCACCAAATGCGCAAAACAGGGATCAGGCAATGAAACTGACGGACTTCAAGGCACTCACATTCGATTGTTACGGAACGCTGATCGATTGGGAAACCGGCATGGTCGACGGCTTGAAGCCGCTCACCTCCCGCGTTGGCAGTGACCTGTCGCGTGACGACATTCTCGAAGCCCATGCCCGCCATGAATCATCACAGCAGAGTTGGACACCGACAAAGCGCTATTGCGAACTGCTGCCGATTGTCTACAAGCGCCTGGCAGAAGAATGGGGTGTGCCGGCAACATCTGAAGACTGCGCAGCATACGGCCGATCCGTCAAAAACTGGCCGGCTTTTTCTGACACTGTCGATGCATTGCAGTATCTGAAAAAGCATTACAAGCTGGTCATCCTGTCTAATGTCGACAATGAAAGTTTTGCAGGCAGCCATGCGCGTCTCGATGTTGAATTTGACGCGATCTATACCGCCGAGGATGTCGGATCGTACAAGCCGTCCGATCGCAATTTCGACTACATGCTCGACAAGATAAAGACGCTTGGCGTTGAAAAAGCCGACATCCTGCACACGGCAGAGAGCATGTTCCATGATCACGGTCCGGCCAATCGCCACAGCCTTGCGTCGTGCTGGATTTACCGCCGGTATGAACAGGAAGGTTTTGGGGCAACCATGAACCCGGGTGACATGCCAAAGTATGATTTCTGTTTCAACAGCATGGCGGATCTTGTCAGGGCACATCAGGAAGCGCTGGGTGCGTGACATTTGCGATGGGAACTGGATTTGACAGCATCAACCGGATCGGCGGGCGGCGTTAAGCCGGAGCTGTTTGACTGGACACATCATCTGATCAGATGAGACAGTCTGATCGGATGATGTGTCCCGATTCCAATGTGTTAGAGCAGTGTTGTCCACCGGTGTGGTTGGCTGTTTCCCTCTTGGTCCGTGAGTGTCATTTGGGCCGCGACAGGCAGTCGCGCATGGACTTGGCCAGGTTTCGTATCAGGTTGAAATACAGATCCGGGCCATCTTCCAGTGTCGCGCCCAGAGGATCGAGAACGCCGTGTTTTGCATCGGTTCCCTCGGTGACGACAGCAATCGTTTTCGGGGTGAATTGCGGTTCGGAAAACACGCATAGAGCTTTGGATTTATTCAGTTTGTCCCTAATCTCTCGCACCCGCTCTGCACCTGGCATGACTTCGGGATTGACAGTGATGGATCCGGCAGCGGGCAGATTGAAGCGGGTTTCGAAGTACTGATAGGCATCATGAAACACAATGAAGCCCTTGCCCTGAACCGGAGCCAGCATAGCCGAAGTCTCGTTGCTCAGGACGTCGAGCTTGGCCCGTGTTGCCTTGGCGTTTGCCTCGTATCGGCTGGCGTTTTCCGGGTCAGCCGCGACCAGTGTGTTCGCAATCCGGGTGGTCAGAATTTTCGCGTTTTCGGGATCGAGCCAGAAATGAAGATCGAATTCTTCATGATGATCATCATGTTTGGCTGCATGGTCTTCCTCGTGGTCCTCGGCGTTGTGATGGCTTTCGTCATGTTCCTCAAAGGCGCCGCCTTCGCGTTGCGCGAGCTTGCGCAGGGCAGGAGTGTCAATAAGCTCGATCGACTGCGCCTTCTCCCCGATGGTTGCCACCGGTTTCTCGAGGAATGCCTCAAACTCATGCCCTATCCAGAACATCAGGCTGGCCT
>CAYRLR010000302.1:0-4278 GCA_964424975.1 uncultured Anderseniella sp. | reverse complement strand
AGACAGGCCGGATATGACCCGGATATCTGGGTTGTGGAGGTGGAAGACCGCAATGGCCGCGCCTTCCTGCGCTAGCGCGTACGTCTTCGGTTGGAGTCAACTGGCCCACTATTGATATTGGCTGATCAATCACAAGTCACCGAAATGCCTTGCTTGCTGCCGATGTTAGTCAATTTTTAACCAAACCGGTTGCCTAGTTGTACATGTAGTTGCAATCAAAGGCCTCAAGGTGCCACCCGCAATGACAAATATTGTGAAATTTTTGACTCCGCCCGGCAAGCATGTGACGCAAACGCCGTCACCCGAGACGGACTGCGAGATTGTCATCTTTCCCGGTGTGCGCAGAGAGCGTTGCGAGGGCGCGTTCGAGTATCCTGCACGCGCATCCGGTACAGAGCGATCAGTTTGACGCCGTTGAAGGTCTGGATTGCGCTGGCGCAGCATGCTTTAGCCGAGTGAACTGATTTAATTCCATCAAACGCTTCTATCTAAGTGAAGCTCACATCTAGCTGTCGGCCTGCGAACAGGACGTATTCTTCAAAGCCTCAGCCGAGCGGGCAGCTTCAAGCTGGTTTGCCGCTGCCGAGCGAATAACCACGACCCCGGTCTGGGTGCCGGTGAGCACGGTAATGGAATTGATGCTGCTTCCGACAGAGTTGGCGGCATTCACAATGGCTTCCGGGTCCGGATCGTCATCATATAGATACAGGCTGAATTGCCTGCGAGGCGCCTGCTTGTCGTTCAACGTGTAGATGGTTCCGCCACGCGTATTGTAGACCTCCAGCGTCCAGTATTGATCAGGTACGCGCGCATTGACGCGAAGCGGTCCGCCCGACAGGTCAAACAGGCACAGTGCGTAAGTCAGCTCACTGGGATATTCCGCTATGCTGGCTGCTTGTGTTCCGGGAACCGCCATGGTCAGTGTATTGATGCCGCTTTCGGCACGGATGGCTTCCAGTTTCGTGTGAAACTGTTGCGACGGCACAAACAGGATGTAACACAGATGAGCTGCTATGGCGGTCAGCACGGTGAACAGAATCCAGAAAGCTCTAGTTGATGTCATGAGCACGATACCCGCTTGACGCTCGGCAACCCAAGCGAGCCGCCGCCATTTGGCCCCTGGGCAGTGATTGTGTCACCATCGTACAGACGAAACAGGACCCGCGGAGCAGCGGCATTCGATATACGCAGCCAATTGCCGTGCTGTGGCGCAGCAGACAGCAGGACCCGGACTGTCCTGCCGATTGAAATAACATCGTCCTGGGTCAGCAATTGTGGCTCTCCATCGGCATTTCCTGTCAACGAAATCGACCAGCGCCGCGCCGTCGGCCGCTCAATCGACAACAGGTAGGTGCAATCTTCTGTCAGCCTGGCCCCACCATCATCCTGGTCCCGGTAGAACGTCAGCACTTCACTGAAGTGTTCCGGCACCTGGCCGTTGGCAATGAACTTGGCATGGGTGTACGGGTTGCTTGCCGGATTTCCCGCCACAGGCCAGTTTTTCCAGTACCCGTATTGATCGGTGAAGAAGGGGCTTTGCTCGGTTGTCAGGTAACGGGCACTAAAAACGCCCAAGGTAACACCAACCAGGACACTTACGGCAAATCTGACTGATGGATTCATATCTTTACAACGCTGATAAAAGGCCAGTTTCGCAGTGGTACCATATGAGCAAAAATGACATCCCTTGGTATGACGGCACATTCACTCCAAAAACCGGTTCAAAATCTCGTGTCACAGTATAGTTCATGGCGGCGCAATTTGGGGCGAGAATCAACGAGATCTGCCGGGAATTTTTTTAACGTGACTGCAGCAGGTCGCGCAATCTTTTAGAATTGCGCTTGCGAACGGTTGTTCTGCGTTGACGTTTCTTCTCGGCGCGACGTGTGCTCGCTGCACTGGGCGCCTTTTTTGTCCGCTTCGGTTTGACAATCCGAACCTTGTTGTCCTTGTTCTTGAACAGGGTGAACATGTCTCGCAACACATTGACAACAGCATCCTCGCCAGCTCCATCGCCGGATCCTTCCGACTGCAGTTCCTCGTCTGCCTGGACAGCCGCGACCTCCAGTTCAGGGCCGCCGATATTATCCAGCGTGTTGCGGTTGTTCTCCAGGAACGTAAAGTGTGACTCTTCGACGGGCAGTCCGAGAAGCGGCATCGGCCTTTTGGCCCTGTCCGCCCGCAGCATGTAGGCCTTCCAGGTGCGGGCCGGAATCGATCCGCCGGTCGCCCGGTTGGTTGGCGAATAATCGTCATTGCCGTACCAGATGCCCGTGACGTACTTGCCGGTGAAGCCCACAAACCAGGCGTCACGATAACTCTGCGTGGTGCCGGTCTTGCCGGCTGCGGGCGTGTAGCCAAGATCGGCGCGCCGCGCGGTTCCGGATTTTATCACCTGCCCCATCATGCGATTGAGATCGGCGGCCACGGTTTCGGGAATGACCTGACGTGACGGCGGTGCATGGCGTCTGCGGTTGTAGATGATTTCACCCGAGGCGCGTCGTATTTCCAGCACCGTGTGCGGATTGCTCAACTTGCCGCCGTTTGCAAATGTTGCATATCCCCTCGTGATGTCTAGGACCGTCATGCCATTTGCACCGAGCACCATGGACGGCACGGACTGGAGTTCAGCCTGGACGCCGACACGCTTTGCAGCTTCGATGATTTTCTTGCGCCCGATCTTGACCATGATGCGGACCGGCACGGTGTTGTAGGATTTCGCCAGGGCCGTGATCAGGTTTGTGCGCCCTGCATAGCGATGCGAATAGTTTCTGGGTGTCCATCTGCCGACGGAAATCGGCCCATCGATAATGGGGGTTTCAGGTGTCATGCCATCGAGCAGGGCGGCGAGGAAAACAAACGGTTTGAACGCGGAGCCGGGCTGGCGCAATGCATCCGTGGCCCGGTTGAACTGGCTCTCTTCATAATTGTTGCCGCCGATGATGGCTTTCACGGCCCCGCTGGGGGTCATGGAGACCAGGGCGACCTGGGAGGCATTGTACCGCGGCCCCTCCGTCGCCAGCATGTTGGCGGTCTCCAGCTTTGCAGCTTTCTGCATTGCCATGTCTATGGTGGTCTTGACCTCGAGCACATAGTCATCGGTCAGGTTCTGCTCTTCCATGACGGCGAGCATTTCCTTGTAGGCCCAGTCAAGGAAGTAGTTGGGACTGGCAAAAATGTCATTGTCGATTGTCTTGGCCGGATTCTGCGTCGCGGCCAGCAACTGGCCCTGGGTAATGTAGCCAACACTCAGCATACGGCCGAGAACCACGCTGGCCCGCGCTATGGCTGCTTCGCGATTGGCATGTGGGGCATAGGTGGACGGCGCCTTGAACAGACCGGCCAGAATGGCTGCTTCAGCCAGGTTCACATCGCGCACGGACTTGCCGAAGTAGAACTGGGCTGCAGCTTCCATGCCGTAGGTGCCGCCGCCGAGATAGGTGCGGTCAAGATACAGTTTGAGTATCTCGGCCTTGCTCAGCCGCGCCTCGATCCACAACGCCAGGAAGGCTTCGTGCACCTTTCGGCGTAAAGAGCGTTCAGGCGACAGAAACAGGTTCTTGGCCAGCTGCTGGGTCAGGGTTGATCCGCCCTGGACAACGTCGCGCGCGCGCGCATTGGCAATCATGGCGCGCAGCGTACCCAGCACATCGACACCAAAATGCTGGAAAAACCGTATGTCTTCGGTGGCCAGCACAGCCTTGATCAGGTGTGGCGGAATTTCCTCCAGCGGAATGGCATCGTCCTGCAAAACGCCGCGGCGGCCGATGATTTCGCCGTTTATGTCGGTGAACGTGACCGCGTACTGGCGGCCTGAATTCCATATATCGTCGGTTTCATTCAGTGTCGGCAGCGCAACGGTGATAACACCCAGGGCAAAGACGGTGCCGACTGTCGCTGCATCATCTAGCAGATCAACTACGATCCGCTTGATGCCGGTTACCCTGAACCGCATCAGGAAACAGGAATAGGCAATCCAGCCGCGCCTGAGACCATCATAGAGCTCGAAGGCGTAGTGGGAAAACAACTCATCCAGTTTCATGAAGAACTGGAACAGTTTCCTGAGTATCGATTTGTCGATCAATCTCTTGCTTCCGGTATTTTCAGGTGCTGTGATGAGCCGCAATCAACCAATATTACAAGTCGAATTGTGCTCATGTGTGTGCTACGCCAGCCGGGCCTGCTGAAATGCGAACATGGTCCGGTTTTCCTTATGAACCTAACTTAAACCGACATTACCCAAGTAACCTTTGGTTTAGTGCGAATTGTAGCTCAGTG
>CAYRLR010000301.1:0-4278 GCA_964424975.1 uncultured Anderseniella sp. | reverse complement strand
CATTAATGTTATCCATTCTGCGGGAGGATATTTTGCCTGTGACAAGGCGAAAGGGCGCAGGAAACCGTCCGGTTTTCAAGACCTTTCAACGCTGTCAGGGGCAAAATAGACCCCGCCCTTCGGGTTTGAAGGAAAACACTCGCCTGAAGTCGAAAAATGCTCGAAAAGGCACGAAGCCTTGTCTTGCGCTTTTTCATCATCATTCGAATGTTTTCTTTCAAACAGAATTGCATAAGATTAATGAGTCCTGACCCTAATCCGTCAAAATCCGTGAGAAACCTGTTTCGATGACCCACCCTCGTTCCAAAGCACTGCATCCGCTTGCGCAAACACCAACCGCTCAGGAAACCGCTCCCGGTTATCCAGGCACCCGCCTGCGCCGCACAAGGCAGGCAGACTGGTCCCGCCGGCTGGTCCGGCAATCCGTGCTGACGCCGGATGACTTGATCTGGCCTGTGTTTGTCATGGGCGGGAAAAATGAACGCGAGCAGGTATCGTCCATGCCCGGTGTGGAACGCCTCAGCATCGATCTTGCCGTTGCTGCTGCGAAAGAGGCCCGCGACCTGGGCATCCCGGTGATGGCGGTGTTTCCCAATACGCCTCCCGAAAAACGCTGCGCAGAAGGCCGCGAAGCCATGAACCGGGACAACCTGGTTTGCACTGCGGTCCGTGCCATCAAGGATGCGGTGCCCGAGATCGGTATCATGACCGATGTTGCCCTGGACCCCTACACCACGCACGGCCATGACGGCCTGCTTCAGGACGGGCGTATTCTCAACGACGAAACCATTGAAATCCTGGTTGCCCAGTCACTGGTGCAGGCCGAAGCGGGTTGCGACATTATCGGTCCGTCAGACATGATGGACGGAAGGATTGCCGCCATTCGAACGGCACTGGAATCATCAGGCCTGCAAGACGTGATGATCATGGCCTACACGGCCAAATATGCGTCGGCTTTCTACGGACCATTCCGGGATGCTGTCGGCTCAACCGGGACGCTCGCCGGTGACAAGAAGACCTACCAGATGGATTTCGCCAACATTGACGAGTGCATCCGGGAAGCTGAGCTCGACATTGCCGAAGGCGCTGACATGATCATGGTCAAACCCGGTATGCCATATCTTGATGTCGTGACGCGTCTGAAGTCCGAATTCGGCGTTCCCACCTTCGCCTATCAGGTATCGGGTGAATACGCGATGTTGATGGCCGCCATCCAGAACGGCTGGCTCGATGGAGAAAAAGTCATCATAGAGGCGCTGCATGCCTTCAAGCGAGCCGGCGCAGACGGTGTGCTGACCTATTTCGCGCGCGATGTGGCACGCAAACTCAACGACTGATCCGGGAGAACACTGAATGGACAATACGGTTATCAGGCTGCTGGCAGGCGGTGATCCGGTCACCGGCATGCAGCCGTCGCAACTGACGGCACCGGGTGCCTTCACCAGCGACGATCACACCGAACTCAACCACACGTTTTTTGCGACGCCGGATGAATCCGTTCTGTCCGGCGTTTGGGAGTGCGCCCCGTGCCGGGAGGAAATTGACAGCTATCCGGTGCACGAAATGATGACGGTTATTTCAGGCGTTCTGACGGTCACCAATGCCGACGGGCATGCGGAGACTTTCAGGGCCGGCGATACGTTTTATATCGCCAAGGGTGCAAAGTGCATCTGGCATATCGAAGAAACGCTGCGAAAGTTTTACATGATCGTGGAGTGATGCAGTCCATCAAACAGGAAATGCATCCACGGTTGCGTAACTCAACTGGCCAAGACCGTTGAAGTCGGTGCGCAATGCATTGGAGTACGCGCCCATCCAGCCGAACACCACATAGTCACCTTCATCAATTGCATCCGGCAACTGGATCTTGACCGGCAACACGTCAAGGCTGTCGCAGGTTGGACCAAAGATGGTGAATGCGCGACCTGCACCGTCAACTCTGGACCCGTCTGGTTTATAAGCGACAACCGGTGGCGCAATTGCAGAGAACTTTATTTCGTTCATGGCGCCGTAGATGCCATCGTTCAGATAAAGGCTGTCGTGCTTGCGCAGGTGTACCTGCGCAATCGTGGCGCCGCCTTTCCATGCCAGGGCAGACCCTGGTTCGCAGTTCAGATCGACCCCACTCATATGCTCTTGCTTCGCTGCCCTTATGGCCGCAAAAAAGTCTTCCAGGCACCGGTTGTCCGGCATCAGCACCGATGGATAACCACCGCCCAGATTTGCATATTTCAAAGACACGTTGGCCGCTGCCGCACACCCCGCTGCCATCGCCATGGCGCCATTCCAGGCTGCCGGGTTGGGCGCCTGCCAGCCTACATGCATCGCCACGGCCACATCGAATCCAAGTTCTGCCGCCTGCCGCATCAGGTGTGTAGCGGTTTGTCCATCGCAGCCGAACTTCGAGTTCAGATCAACAGCCGAGTCCGGATTGGCCTTGGCGATACGGACTTCGACGGTGCAATCGCGCTGGCAAATATCTGCGAGCTTGGCCAGCTCGTTTTCATGATCGACAACAAAGTCCCGCACCCCGAGATCACCATAGGCCAAGTCTATATCGGCGCGTGACTTGATGGGATGATTGAACGCGCAGTGCGCGTCCCCCAATTGCTCGCGTACCAGTTTGATTTCAGCAATCGAGGCAACATCAAATCCCTTTACGCCGCCCTGCGTCAGCCAGTGCAACACAGCCGGGTGCGGGTTTGCCTTTACTGCGTAGTGAACATCACCCGGGAATCCGGATGCAAACCGCGCTGCTTCGCCCCGAAAAGAAGCGGGGCAAAAGCACATCACAGGTTGGTCCGGCGCTGTCGATGAGAGCAATTCATCGACAGACCGGTAATGCGGCAGCGCCATGGTTTCTGGACCCTACTTGTCTTTGTCGAGCAGCGCGATGAGACTGGAAGTGTCCCAGCGACCGCCACCCTTGGCCTGCACGTGTGCGTAAAACTGGTCAACCAGAGCGGCCACCGGCAACTGCGATTTATTGTTGCGCGCCTCATCCAGGCAAATGCCCAGGTCCTTGCGCATCCAGTCCACTGCGAAACCGAATTCGAATTCACCGGCGATCATGGTCTTGTAGCGGTTTTCCATCTGCCAGCTGCCCGCTGCCCCCTTGGAGATCACGTCGACCACTGCTTCCATGTCGAGTCCGGCATTCTTGCCGAAATGAATGGCTTCAGACAAACCCTGTACAAGGCCGGCAATGGCAATCTGATTGCACATCTTGGCAAGTTGCCCTGCACCGGGACCACCCAGCAGCCGGCAACTCCTGGAAAAGCACTCGATCAGGTTTTCTGCCTTGTCATAGTCTGCCCGCTCACCGCCACACATTACCGTCAGTGCGCCGTTCTCTGCGCCTGCCTGTCCACCGGAGACCGGTGCATCAACGAAGCCGAAACCCTTCGCCGCGGCAGCCGCTTGCAGTTCGCGCGCCACATCGGCCGACGCAGTTGTGTGATCCACGAACACGGCACCCTTGTTCATTGATTGAAACGCGCCGTCCGGCCCCGTCGTGACGGAGCGCAAGTCATCGTCATTGCCGACGCAGGCAAATACAAAATCTGCGCCTTCCGCCGCTTGTCTGGGAGTCAATGCATGCGAGCCGCCGTGTTCTGCGACCCATGCCTCGGCTTTGGCAGTGGTCCGGTTGTAGACCACCACGTCATGCCCCCCCTTGGAGACCAGGTATCCTGCCATGGGATACCCCATGACTCCCAAACCGATCCATGCTGTACGAACGCCCATGACTCAAAACCCTTTCAAGCAAATCTATTTGTTGGATTGATTGCTATTGGTATTCGCTTTAAGCCAGCCATTCAATCCACATCACCCTCCAGTTTCAGCAGGCAGGATGACGATTACCTTTAAAGACATCGAACACGCCGCTTCGACCATCGCCGGCAAGGTTCCCCACACGCCATTTGTGCAGGCATCCACATTGTCCGCCCTGACCGGCGTCAATGTGATGTTGAAACTTGAAACACTGCAGACAACCAATGCGTTCAAAGTGCGCGGGGCCCTGAACAAACTGCTGTCCCTGACACCCGAAGAGCGTGAACGTGGCGTCATAGCCCTGTCGGCAGGCAACCACGCACAGGCAGTGGCATATCATGCCACGCAACTCGGCATTGCCGCGACCATCGTGATGCCGGAAACCACGCCGTGGACCAAAGTGGAACGAACCCGCCATTTTGGTGCGACAGTTGAACTGGCCGGTGAAACACTGGCTGAAGCACGCGACCACCTCAACCTTCTCATAGAACAACAGGGCCTGGT
>CAYRLR010000300.1:0-4285 GCA_964424975.1 uncultured Anderseniella sp. | reverse complement strand
CCAGGCACAATCACAGACAGAGCAGGATAAACTGCCGGCTTCAACGCCTCAGTCGACTCAGGACATGCGCCAACAGGCGGCAAAACTGACCGTGCCGGAAACAACCCGAAAGGAATTCGCCACCCTGCCTGCAGGCAAGCGCCTGAAAATCCTCGGTCGCCTGATCAGGAACGGACAACCGGACGCGGCCGAGGTCCTGCTTCAGGCGGCCCCTTTCGCCGGAAAATTCGGTCACAACCGCAATCTGTTCATGCGCGCAATGATCGTGCACGCCCGCGGTGATCTGGACGACGCCATTCAACTCTACCGCGAAATACTCGCAAACGACCCCAAACTCACCGCAGTGCGCGCGGAACTTGCCAGGGCCTTGTATGACAACAAGGAAGATCGAAGCGCTGCACATCATCTGTTCCTGCTGCGCGCGTCTGCACCCAACACCAATGCCCAGCGCACATTTGATGCAGCCATCAACGCAATCGAGGCCCGCAAGACCTGGAGCTTCAATGTATGGGGTTCAATTGCCCCGTCGACAAACTTCAACAACGGAACCACGCTTGAGGTCGTCAATATTGACGGTCTCGACTTCGAGGTCGGCAATCAGGCCAGGCAGAAATCCGGGATCGGGTTTCGTGGCGGTGGCAATATCGGCTACAATCTGCGTCTGAAAAGGGATATCAGCCTGATCGTGTCTGCAGGCACGAATGTTGTGCAGTATGACGGTATCGAGTTCGACCAGACAGCGCTGAACCAGACAGCCCTGCTTCGTTACCGGCAACCGAAGTATTCAATCGCCGTGGGTGCGGTTTCGACACAAGGCTGGTATGGTGCCGACGAGTTTGTCTGGACGGTCGGTCCGCAGGCCATCATCAGCTATCTGGTAACACCGAAAGCGCAATTCTACACGCAGCTCAAGCATGTCTGGACGCGCTACGAGATCGCGGACTATCGTGACGGCTGGAGTTCCAGCGCCACGACCCAGCTGAAATATGCCTTCGATGACGCGACCTTGCTGTTCGCAAAGGCAGGCATCGGCAGAACCGAGACCCAACGGGACCATCTCGACAACTGGAATGGCAGCGCAGGGGTCGGTTTCTATCACGAACTGCCATGGGGGTTGACCGGGTTCGCCGAGGCCGACTTGCAATATTCGATCTCCGACGGAAACTATCCGTTGCTCGGCGCAAGACGCGAGCAAACCCGCGCAACGGGACGCATGTCGGTTACCAAACGTGACTTCTACTGGCGTGGGCTTGCACCGCAGCTGGAATATACCTACACCCGCAACTTCTCAAATGACTCACTGAGCCGCTATGACTCGCACGGTCTGGCGCTCACCGTAACTCGGGCCTTTTGACTTTTCGCGTCTTGCGCTAACAAGAGTGCAGTCGAACCGGGCAAAGCAGGCAGATGAAATTTTCCAGCGCAGATGAATTGCAGAAATGGCCATCCAGGGCAGTCACCATACTGGGCATGTCGGGTGTCGGCAAAACCACCCTGGCCAACCTGCTGCGCGATGACGACTGGTTCCATTACTCGGTCGATTACCGCATTGGCACCCGCTATATGGGCGAACACATCGTTGACAATTTCAAGCGCGAGGCGATGAAAAATCCGTTCCTGCGCAAACTGCTGAAAACCGACTCGATCTACATTTCGTCCAATATCAGCTTCGACAATCTCGATCCGCTGTCGACCTATCTCGGCAAACCCGGCAATCCCGACAAGGGCGGCATTCCGTTTGCCGAGTACAAACGGCGTCAGGCCCAGCATCGCGAGGCAGAAATGCAGGCCCTGGCTGATGTGCCGCTGTTCATGGCCAAGTCCCGCGAAATTTATGCCTATGATCACTTCATCTGCGATACCGGCGGGTCACTTTGCGAAATTGTCGATGCCGGCAACCCCGACGACCCGGTACTTGCCACGCTCGCCGAAAATACCTTGCTGTTGTATATTCGCGGTACCGAGGATCACGCGGCGGCACTGGTCGAGCGGTTCCGCGACATGCCAAAACCGATGTATTATCAACCCGAGTTCCTCGATCACACATGGAGTTCATTCAAGAACCAGCATGGCATCGAGCGCGACCACGATGTCGACCCGGACGAATTCATCGTATGGGGGTTTGAAAAACTGCTGCATCATCGCATACCGATTTATGAGCAGATTGCAAAAAACCACGGTTACGTGGTTGAAATGAACGAAATCCCGCAGATCAGGGATGACCGGGATTTTCTCGATCTGCTGGCCCGCGCCATAAGTCAGGACGGCGTCACTTGAACCTGCGAACCTGATCCAGCCTGAACCAAAGTCAAAAAAGCAAGACCAACACATGCCCATCAAAATTCCGACAGACCTGCCCGCGCGCGCCACCCTCGAGAAGGAAGGCGTGATGGTAATGGATGATGATGAGGCAGCACGCCAGGACATTCGTCCGCTTCGTGTCGGCCTGCTTAATCTGATGCCCGACAAACAACGTACCGAAACCCAGTTTGCGCGGCTGTGCGGGTCAACACCGCTGCAGGTGGAAATGACGCTCATTAAAATGACGCACCACACATCAAAGCTGACCTCTTCGGAACACATGCTGAATTTCTACCAGACGTTTGAAGATGTGCGGGATCAGAAATTCGATGGACTCATCATCACCGGCGCGCCGATCGAACTGCTGGAGTTCGAGGACGTGACCTATTGGTCCGAGCTTCGTGAAATCTTCGACTGGAGCGACAGCCATGTTCATTCCGCCATGCATATTTGCTGGGGGGCCCAGGCTGCCCTGCACCACTATCACGGCGTGCCCAAGCATGAACTTGCAAGCAAGATGTTTGGCGTCTACCGGCATCGCAACCTGAACCCCGCATCTCCGTACCTGCGCGGGTTTTCCGATGATTTTTCCGTCCCCGTGTCACGCTGGACAGAAGTGCGCCGCGAGGACCTGCCGCGCGACCAGGGGCTTGAAGTGCTAATTGAAGCCGATACGGCGGGGCTGTGCCTGGTCAATGATCCTGCGCGCCGCACACTGTATATGTTCAATCATATCGAATATGATTCAACGACTTTGGCCGAAGAGTATCATCGCGACATCGCCGCCGGGAAGACCATCCACATCCCGCCCAATTATTTCCCCGCTGATGATCCGTCCAGAACACCGGAAAACCGGTGGCGCAGCCATGCACACCTGCTGTTCGGCAACTGGCTGAACGAGGTGTACCAGTCCACTCCCTATGATCTGGACGAGATCGGCACATGAGCAGCAGCAATTTCACAGACTGGATCGGTCGAAGTCGTACCACCCGCGACACCATCGATGCCAGCCAGCTGGCAAAGATCGCCGCCACGTTTGATTGCCCGGCGCCACCGCTCGATCAGGTGGAATTTCTGCCTGCCGGCTGGCACTGGGCGTTCTTTGCCGAAATCACGCCGCTGTCCGGCATCGGTCGCGACGGCCATCAGGCCCTGGGCGAGTTCCTGCCACCCGTCACCCTACCCCGGCGCATGTGGGCATCAGGCGATCTGAAAATCACCCGTCCGCTTGGCGTTGGAGAAACGGTCGACAAAACCTCCATTATCTTGTCGGTTGACGAAAAGCATGGCCGCACCGGCAGGCTGATATTCGTTCGCGTCGGCCACCAATTTCGCGGTAACCGCGGCGGCGACATGCATGAAGAGCATCAGATCGTCTACCGTGAGGCCCCCGTTCCCGGCGCAGCACCGCCAAAGCCGGTGCTGCCGCCTCACCAGCCTGACAGCTCACGCACCCTGACCGCATCACCCGTCCAGTTGTTTCGCTACTCCGCAATCACCTTCAACAGCCATCGCATTCACTACGACGTGGACTTTTGCCGCGATGAGGAAGGCTATGACGGGCTGATCATCCACGGCCCCCTGACCGCGACCCTGTTGATGGATCTGGCTTGCAGACAGGCATCTGACCGACATCTGAAATCGTTCTCCTTCCGCGCGCTGAGCCCGCTGACCCATATTCACCCGTTCTCCCTGCATGTGCGCAAAACCGCTGACAATGCATTCAGCGTCTGGGCCTGCAACCATCGTGGCGAACTGGCGATGACGGCTGATGCCGTGTTGACATAGAGCCTGCGGCAGAACTCACAGCTAAACCCCGCCAACTTCCCGGATCAAACGATTGCAGAGCGGATGCATAGTGCCATCAAGTAGACAAAACTCCTTGCGGTAGTATCGAGCAGGGTGGAAAAATCACTCTCGATCGAGCACCCGACAGGCGAGATGACGGTTGTTGCCAGAGTGAAAAACGGTGAAGTTGCCAGCG
>CAYRLR010000299.1:0-4285 GCA_964424975.1 uncultured Anderseniella sp. | reverse complement strand
GGCCCTGTCGATCACCGCCTGTGCCGTATCGGTTGCATGCAGTTTGGCCATGGCAGCCTCGCGGGTCACCCGGGCTGCCCCGCTGTCCTTGGTCCATGCCGCGCGATAGACCAGCAGCGCGCTGGCATCCACATCCAGTGCCATGTCGGCCACGTGGCCCTGTACCAGTTGCAGATCGGACATCGGTGCGCCAAACAGCTCACGCTCGCGCACCCGGAGAAGCGTTTCATCCAGTGCCCGGCGCGCAAAACCGAGCGCTGCTGCCCCGACGGTCGAGCGGAACACATCAAGCACCGACATGGCCACCTTGAAGCCCTGGCCCGGCTCACCGATCAGCGCATCGGCACTGACGCGGACATTGTCAAACTCCAGCCGTGCCAGCGGGTGAGGGGCGATAACCTCCAGGCGCTCGGCGATGACGAGGCCTTTGGTATCAGCAGGTACCAGGAAACACGACAACCCCCTGGCGCCGGGCGCTTCCCCGGTGCGGGCAAACACACAGTAAAAATCGGCAATGCCGCCATTGGAAATCCAGGTCTTTTCTCCGCTCAGCACGAAATGGTTACCGTCGCGAGTGGCGGTCATGTCCATTGCCGCCACATCCGAACCCGAACGCGGTTCACTAAGTGCGAAGGCCGACAGGGCAAGTCCAGCCCTGGTCTTGCGCAGCCAGGCCTGCTGGTCGGATGTGCCAAACAAAGAGATCGCACCGGTGCCGAGACCCTGCATGGCGAAAGCGAAGTCCGCCAGCCCGTCGTGACGCGCCAGCGTCTCGCGGATCAGGCAGAGGCTGCGCACATCCAGCACGCCGGGCTGGTCAGGATCGATAGCCGAGTGCTCAAGCCAGCCATCGCGCCCCAGCTTTACCACCAGTGCCTTGCAGGCAGCATCGACATCGCAGTGGTCCACCGGCAGGTTGGCCGTGCACCACTGGTCCAGCGAGTCTGCCAGTTCGCGATGCCTGTCTTCAAAGAACGGCCAATGGAGAAAGCTTTTGTCCGCCATGATCAGTTGCCTCAAACACGGGTTTTTGCTTGCCGACAAAGGCTTCATAGGCGCGGTGGAAATCCTGCGTCTGCATGCAGATGGCTTGTGCCTGCGCTTCTGCTTCAATTGCCTGCTCCAGGCCCATCGACCATTCATGGTTGAGCTGCGTCTTGGTGATGGAGTGGGCAAAATTGGGCCCGGCTGCAATTTTCTGGGCCAGCGCAAGCGCCTCGGTCTCAAGTTCTTTGGCCTCCACCAGGCGGTTGTAATATCCCCAGCGCTCGCCTTCTTCGGCGGTCATTGCGCGCCCGGTGTACAACAATTCGGCAGCGCGTCCCTGGCCGATAAGTCGCGGTAGTATGGCACAAGCGCCCATATCGCAGCCAGCCAGCCCGACACGGGTGAACAGGAACGCTGTCCTGGCATCAGGTGTCGCAATGCGCATGTCTGATGCCATGGTGATGATGGCACCTGCACCCACTGCCACGCCGTCCACTGCCGAGATCACCGGCTTGCCGCAACCCAGCATGGCCTTGACCAGGTCACCGGTCATGCGGGTGAAGTTCAGCAGACCCTTCATGTCCATGCGGGTAAGCGGGCCGATTATGTCATGCACATCGCCGCCGGAGCAGAAATTGCCCTCATTGGGCAGAAACACCACGACGTCGACGTCATCAGCATAGACCAGGGCGCGAAACGTATCGCGCAGTTCTGCGTAACTGTCGAAGGTCAGCGGGTTCTTGCGTTCCGGCCGGGCCAGGCGGATGCTGGCCACGCTGCCGTGCATCTGCCAGTGAAAATGTTTCGGCTGAAGTCCGCTCATGTCACTCATTCGGGCTCTCCCATGGTTTGATCGAGCCGGTCCAGGCCGACTATCATCGCTTCGGCGTCGGCAGGCGGTAGGTCCGCAAGCAGTTCGTTCACCCAGGCCTCGTGCTCGCTGGCCATATCAGCGAACTCGTCGCGGCCCTTCGTGGTCAGCCTGACTGTCATCGCCCGCCGGTCGCCTTTCACCGGTACCCGGATGATGATGCCGTCGTGAACCAGGCGATCAACAATACCGGTGACATTGCCGTTGGAGACCTTCAGGAAAGACGACAGCGCACTCATCCGCAGCCCCCGTTCGTGGTGATACAGCGCCGCCATCACGTCAAACCGGGGCAGCGTGGTGCCAAATTCGGCCCGCAGTTTTTCCCGCAATACCGCTTCCATGCGGCGCTGCAGTTTCAACAGGCGCAACCAGAACCGCAGCCGCTGTTTTGAGGCAGGACGCTTGTCTGTCTGTTTCCGGGGCAGGGCCATCATGCGATGCCCTCGGGCAGGGCAATGGCTGCACCGTTGCGTGGATCGGACTGATCGGCGCAGAGTTGCAATACAAGGTCCGCGATCTCGGCAGGTTGCACGAACTGGCCGGTCGGAGACCCCTTCAACAAGGAGGCGGCTGCCTGGTCGCGGCTCATGCCGGTTTTTTCAACGATATTGTCCAGCGTGCGCTCCAGCATCGGCGTTTGGGTATAGCCCGGACATATGGCATTGACGGTAATGCCCTTTGGACCGAGTTCTTCTGCCAGGGCGCGGGTCAGGCCGACCACGCCGTGTTTGGCGGCGCAATAGGCGCTGACATAGGCACTTCCCGTCAGGCCGGCTACCGAGGCGATGGCGATCATCCGGCCCCAGCCTGCCGCCAGCATGGAATCGAGTCCGCACTGAAACGTGTTGAAGACGCCGGTCAGGTTTACATCGATCGTGCGCTGCCATTGTTCGGCTGACAATCGGGCGAATGGCTGGCTTTCGGCCACACCGGCATTGGCAATTACAATGGATAGCGGCCCGAAATTGTCTGCTGCAGCTGAAACCGCCGCACGCAGCGCTGCCGCATCGGTCACATCGGCAATGGCCCAATGTATCGCTTCGTGTCGGGCTGCCGTTTCCTGCAGAGGTTTTGCGCGCCGTCCCGTGATGGTGACCGTGGCACCTGCCTCTGCAAGTGCTACAGCTATCGCGGCGCCAACGCCGGTGCCGCCGCCGGTCACCAGTGCATGTTGTCCGTCAAGGCTGGCCTGCATGATCACACCTTCATTGTCTGCTGGTCGGCCCGCTCGGCCAGGCGCCAGGCCTGGTCACGTCCGGCCTGGTAGGGAACCGGCCACTGTGTGTGTGTGTCGCCCAGTGCTACAGCAGCATGCAGTGTCCAGTAGGGATCGGCGAGATGCGGGCGACCCAGGCACACCAGGTCAGCCCGTCCGGCCATCAGGATGGAGTTGACATGGTCGGCCTCGTAAATATTGCCGACAGACATGGTGGCGATCCCGGCCTCGTTGCGGATACGGTCGGAAAACGGTGTCTGGAACATCCGGCCATAGACGGGTTGTGCCTTTGCAGATGTTTGCCCGGCAGACACATCGCAGATGTCCACGCCGGCTGCTTTCAGCATGCGGGCAATGTCGACCGCATCCTTCGGCGTGATGCCCTCATCGCCCATCCAGTCATTGGCGGAAATCCTGACCGAAATCGGTTTGTCATCCGGCCACGCAGCCCGCACTGCAGCAAATACCTCGAGCGGATAACGCATGCGGTTTTCCAGGCTGCCGCCATATTTATCCATTCTCTGGTTGGTCAGCGGCGTGATGAAAGACGACAGCAGGTAACCATGGGCGCAGTGCAGTTCGATCATGTCGAAGCCTGCGCGCTCGGCCATTTGCGCAGATGCCACGAACTGGTCGCGCACTTCATCCATATCAACCTGGTCCATGGGCCGCGGCCTTTGGTTGCGCGGCGACCAGGCAATGTCAGATGCTGCCAGCAATGGCCAGTTGCCGTCCTGCAACGGCGCATCCATTTCCTCCCAACCCACCTGGGTCGAGCCCTTGGCGCCGGAATGACCGATCTGGCAACAGATCTTGGCATCGGTTTCCGCGTGAACGAAATCCACGATTCGGGTCCATGCCGCTTCATGTTCGGGTGCATACAACCCGGTACAACCCGGGGTGATCCGGCCTTGCGGACTGACGCAGGTCATTTCGGTGTAGACCAGCCCCGCGCCACCTTTTGCGCGCTCGCCGTAATGCACCAGGTGCCAGTCGGTCGGGCAGCCGTCCACGGCCTTGTACTGGGCCATGGGGGAGACCACCACACGATTGCTCAAGGTCATGGCGCGCAGGGCATAAGGCGCAAACATCGGCGGGCGAACCGGTTCGCCATCGCTCACGCCGGCCCGGGTCTGGAACCAGCGTTCGGCCTGCTGCATCCACTCGGGGTCGCGCAGGCGCAGGTTTTCATGGCTGATTCGCTGCGACCG